>DATCKI010000120.1:0-5711 GCA_036562365.1 Bacteroidia bacterium
TGGCAACGTCCACTGAGTTTTAGTGTAGTTAAATTAGATCAAAAGGTATCGAATAAAAGAATTGCGTATATTGATGGAGCTGGCGATAAAGTAATGGATATACTAAAACTTGCTGGTTATAATATCGATTTACTTAAACCATCTGAATACAATTTAAATACTTTCAAAAAATATGATGTAATCATAACTGGAATTAGAGCTTATAATACTAATAAGGAGCTTATCAATGCTCAGTCTGAATTAAAGAAATTTATTGCAGAAGGTGGACGCTTAATTGTACAGTATAATACTACAGCTTCTTTACTAAGTAAAGAAATAGGTCCATATCCGTTCCAGATTTCTAGAGATCGTGTTACAGATGAAGAAGCTGAAGTAGATTTTTTAGTGGAGCATCCAATTTTAAAAGGTATTTCTAAAGCTGATTTTAAAGATTGGGTTCAAGAAAGAGGTTTATATTATCCAAGCAAGTTAAGTACAGAATATGTGAATTTGCTTACTATGAATGATCCTGGAGAAGAAAAGAATCCGAATTCACTTATATATGCAAAATATGGGGAGGGAGATTTTATATATACAGGTTTATCATTCTTTCGTCAATTACCTGCAGGGAACAAGGGTGCATTACGTTTATTTATTGCATTAATTGAAAATTAAGATGGATAAAATTCGTTGGAAATATTTGTATGTAGGCTTGGCTGTTTGGCTGGTGGTTATGATATTATTAATGCTTTGGATGAAGGAGGTCTATTCTTAATATGAAAACTTTAGATTGGATTTTACTATTAGGGACTCAGGCCTTTATTTTGATATATGGGTGGTGGAAATCGCGCAAAAAATCGGAGGGTAAAGACTATTTCGATGGAGGTGGATTAAGTTGGTTTACGGTTGGTATTTCGGTTATGGCTACACAAGCCAGTGCTATTACTTTCCTTTCGGCACCAGGTAAAGCTTTTGACGATGGGTTGCGCTTTATTCAATATTATTTTGGTTTGCCTCTCGCTATTATTGTTGTTAGTGCAGTAGCAATTACTATATACAAGCAAAAAAAAGCAAGAACCGCCTACGAAATTTTAGAAGATAGGTACAATATATATGTTCGTTTGGTTACAGCTGCATTGTTCTTAATTCAACGTGGTTTGGCGGCTGGATTTACCATTTTTGCACCAGCCTTAGTGCTTAGTGCTATTTTAGGTTGGGATATTTCGCTTACCGTGGTGTTTACGGGATTTATAGTTTTAGTATATACATTAACTGGTGGTGCAAAAGCAATTGCCGAAACGCAAAAAACTCAAATGTTTATCATTATTGTGGGTATGTTGGTGGCAACTATACTCATGATTCAAAGGCTCCCTATTAGTTTTTCTGATTCTCTCTACATAGCTGGTGCTTCAGGTAAATTGAATGCAATAGATACACAATTTAGTCTTAAAGGAGAATACAATATTTGGAGCGGATTAATTGGAGGTTTTTTCCTTTCACTTTCGTACTTCGGAACAGACCAAAGCCAGGTTAGTAGGTACCTTACAGGTTCATCTGTAACTCAAAGTAGATTAGGGATGATTTTTAATGGATTTTTTAAAATTCCTATGCAATTTGGGATACTCTTAATTGGAGTTATTCTTTATGTTTTTTATATGTTTTATCCAGCTCCATTAAGCTTTAATACTTCTTTAGAATCTGTTTTGAATGAAGAACAAAAGATTGCACTACATACGGAAAGTGAGCAATTAAGAAAAAATCATGAGCAATTAGCGTTTCAATATTTAGATGCCGTTAAATCGAAGGATGAGACGTTAAAAAGTTCTCTTGGAGCTGAACTACGTAACGCTCAAACTGAAAATGTGGCATTTCGTAAAAAGGTTAAAGAAGAAATTAATAAGGTAGATAAGAGTAAAGATACAAACGATACGAACTATATTTTCTTCTATTTCGTATATGAGGTATTACCTATGGGAATGCTAGGATTAATAGTTTCAGTGGTGATTTCGGCGAGTATGTCGAGTACCAGTTCTGAGCTAAATGCTTTAGCAACTACCACTACTTTTGATTTTTATAAGCGTTTAAAGAAAAGAGATATGTCGGATGATGAACTGGTTAAATTCAGTAAATGGTCGACTTTTGTTTGGGGAGTTTACGCTACTATTTTTGCCTTGTTTGCTAATAGATTGGGCACTTTAATAGAGGCAGTAAATTATCTAGGAAGTATATTCTATGGAACGATTTTAGGTATCTTTTTATGTGCATTTTTCCTGAAGAATACTAAGTCGTGGGGCGTACTTGCAGCGGCGGCCATTACGCAAGTATTTATTATAGTTTTAGACCAATATTCTAACGACGTTCATTTCCTTTGGTTTAATGTAATAGGAGGATTGATGGTACCAATTTTGGCCAGTGTTATTAGTTTGTTTCTCAAGCAAGAAACTATAAAACTGAGCGAGAAATAACATTCCTTTACAGCTTAAATTTCTTGAAGCTAGTTAAAGCAAATGCATAGGGATAAGTACTTTGTACTTAAGATGAAATTTCATGGGAGAAAATTGGAATTATGGCTCTGTAATAATGGTATTAGAGATTACCAGTTAAAGAATCTTCGTGCGAACCAGAAGCCCAAGAAAGGAAGAACAAGTGGAGCGATAGACAAGAACCACATGCTTGGGATGAAGTAAATTACAACATACAGCGCGGCAACAATAATGAAAATAAGCCAGCGACTGTTGCCATGATTTTTGAGGTTAATTCCTTTCCATAAAGCAGCTAGGAGAATTCCACAACCTAACATAAAAAGAATTGCCAAAAGCATAGCAAAAATGATAAAAGAGGATTCAATCCCATTAATTGCAGGAATGGCAAAAAATCCAGTTACAGCAATAATTGCTAAAACTACGGCTAGGCCAACGAAAATCTTATTTTTTTCAGTCATTTATTTGAAAGGATAATAAACAAATCCACCACCATTTTCGCTAATCATAAGAACACAAGCGTATTGCCGAGGACTTTTATAAGAAGCAACGAACATTTTAGCTTTTTCGGCTTCAATAATTCTCGCTTTAATTAATTCTTCTGCAGTGCTAGCCATAATTTGGTAGCCATCTAAATCGTCTTCTGTAAAACGATCAGATATATTTTCTCCTAAAGGTAAAGCCGTTTTACAAACTATGAAAATAGGGAAGTTAGAGATATTGTCGTCCAATATTGCTGCTGATACTCCTTGCAATTCACTCCAAGTGTTTTGCAAAATCGATTCTACTATTTCTGTCCAGGTACTATTCTCTTGCACGCGACAAAATTAATAGTTTTTATTGATTTACGTAGTAAACACCTAAGTATAAAAAATAAAAGCCCCGTTTTAACGAGGCTTTAAGTTATTTAGTTTGAAGATCGTTAATGAGCTTCAGAAGTTCATTAAAGTTTGGAGTGATAATTATTTCCGTACGTCTATTAAGTGCACGTCCTTCTTTGGTCTCATTGCTTCCAACAGGCATAAATTCTCCACGTCCGGCTGGGATAATTTGATTCGCCTCTATTCCTGGGTTATTCATTAAGATTTTTGTAACCGCAGTTGCTCTTAGAACACTTAAATCCCAGTTATCTTTAATAGGTCCATTTCCTTTTAAAGGGACATTGTCGGTATGTCCTTCTACGGTAATTTGCAATTCATCGTCTTGCGCTAGAACTACAGCTAAGTCGTTTAATGCAGCAATGCCGTCAGCATTTACTTCAGTTTTACCACTTTGGAATAAAAGCTTTTCGTCAAGAGAAACGTAGACACGACCGTCTTTTTCATAAACGCGTAAACCTTTATCGGCATATGCACCTAAAGCTTTAAGAAGTTTGTCGCGTAGATTTGTAACTGCATCTTTTTGAGCTTGAAGTATATCTTCTAATTCCTTAATACGTTTTTCACGTTCACGTAAATCGTCTTCCAATGCACGTAAACGATTTTCTTTATCGTTAAGGTCTTTAAGTAGTTTTTGGTTTTCGTTTTTACTCGATTTTAAATTCCCTTCATAAAGGTTTTTAAGGTCTTCGTGCTCCTTTTTAAGTTGATTGTATTTACTTTCAACATCTGCTAAAGAGCTTTTTAAGCCTTCAATAGTTTTTTCAAGATCAGCGTTTTTATCGCTTAGCTCAGCATTTAAAGCACGTGCATTTTTCAGTTCTTTTTCAGCTTTCTCTTTTTCTTCGAAAAACACATCACGTTGTTTAGTCATTGTGTCGAATTGCTTCTTCGTAACACAAGAGCTAGTAAGGAGTAATGCGGAAAACCCTAAAAATAAATAGTACTTTTTCATGCTAAATGTTTTTACAAAAAAACGACATTTTCAGATGCGAAAATGCCGTTTGAATAATGAGTTGTTAGACTTGTTTTGTTAATTGTTATCCAGCGTTAATGACTGGAGAAGCAGAATTTTCAGAACATAGTACAACGAGTAGATTGCTTACCATTTGTGCTTTTTGGTCTTGAGTCAAGTTGGCTAACTCACGTTTATTGATTTTATCTAGGGCCATTTCAACCATTCCAACCGCACCTTCAACGATTAAAGTTCTTGCTGCTACAACAGCTGCAGCTTGTTGACGTTGAAGCATTGCACCAGCAATTTCAGAAGCATAAGCTAAATGTGCGATTCTAGCTTCAATTATGGTAATTCCAGCCATTTGTAAGCGTTCTGCAATTTCAGACTCTAGAATATGGTTTACTTCTTCAGAATTACCTCTTAAGGTAACCTCAGCGGCTTCATCTTCAAAATGGTCGTAGCTGTATTGAGCTGCCAGTTTACGAATAGCTGCCTCGCATTGTGTATGCACAAAAGCATGGTAATTTTGAACTTCAAAACTCGCTTTGTAGGTGTCTTCTACCTTCCAAACAACTACAGCACCAATCAAAATTGGGTTACCTTCTTTATCGTTAACCTTTAATGGTTCTGTTTGTAAGCTGTTTGCTCTAACAGATATCTTGTCTTTTTTAAATAATGGGTTCATCCATACAAAGCCTTCTTTTTTTACCGTTCCTTTATACTCTCCGAAAAGGGTACAAACTCTATAAGAATTAGGCTCTATAGATGCAAAACCCATTGAAATAAATAGAATTGCAATTACTACAAAAGGTATTGCAGCGAAAATCTGAAACAGAGCAAAAACAGGCACACTTGCCATTAATACTAGGAGCACAAATAACATTGGCCATCCTGATCCTGGGTTTAAAGTTTTTTCTTTCATATTCTTTTATACGTTTAGCTTGCGAAAAAGTGCGCAATATTGGATGAAGTGGGAAGTATTCCCGACTAATTTTAATTTTTACCCGTTAAGTGTAGAGTGGCTTTGTAGATGTTAATGGCGTCCCATGCTGCTTGTACGTCGTGTACACGAAGTATATTAGCTCCTTGCTGACATGCAATAAAATGCGCAATGCTAGTGCCAATTAATGCCGTTTCGGCAGTTCCTCCTGTTGCTTGATAAATCATTCGCTTGCGTGAAACTCCAACAAGAATTTCTTTATTCAAGCTCTTTAATTCTTGTAGTCGCTGTAATAATGCCCAATTTTGGTCTAATGTTTTACTGAATCCAAATCCTGGATCTATTATAATATTTTTCACCCCAAGCTCTTCAGCTTTTTGAATTTTCTCGTTTAAATCTTTCTTTACTATTTCAATAATATCCCCAAACTCAAAGGAATTGTGCATGTTTTCGAAGTCTCCAATTAAATGCATAAG
>DATCKI010000137.1:0-3886 GCA_036562365.1 Bacteroidia bacterium
CACACGCACACATTTATGATGAGGCTTTTAATGACGATTTTAGAGCCATTATGAATCGCGCGAAAAACAATAGAGTACGTAAAATTTTTATTCCTAATGTAGATTCAGAAACTGCACCAAAATTGGTTGAATTGTGTAAGACTGAAGAAGGCGTTTATGGTATGATGGGAATACACCCTTGTTCCATTAAAGAAAACTATAAAGAAGAATTAGCAAACGCTAAAGCTTGGCTAGATAAAGAAAAGTTTGTTGCTGTGGGTGAAATTGGACTCGATTTATATTGGGATAAAAACTTTTATAATGAGCAAGTTGAAGCTTTAAAAATTCAATTTCAATGGAGCTTAGAATACGATCTACCTGTTGCTATACATTGTAGAGATGCTTTTGATCAAATAATGGAAGTAATAACATTGCCTGAATTTAAAAATGTGCGTGGAATATTCCATTGTTTTAGTGGAAATGCAGAACAAGCAAAAAGATTAGTAGATTTAGGGTATTATTTAGGTATTGGAGGTGTGGTAACTTTTAAAAATGGTGGACTCGACAAGGCTTTGGCTGATATTCCATTAGAAAATATGGTTTTAGAAACCGATGCCCCTTATTTAGCACCCGTTCCATTCAGAGGTAAAAGAAACGAACCTTCGTACATTTTAAATGTAGCCGAGAAATTAGCCGAAATTAAAGGTGTTGATATTGCAACAGTTGCCAATATCACATCCGCTAATTCTCACAAAATTTTTGGAGTATGAGTAAAAGAAAAATCCTCTTAATATATACTGGTGGTACCATAGGTAGTATGCACGACGAAGTAACCGGAGCATTAAAACCAGTGGATTTTGATAAAATTCAAGAATTACTCCCAGAATTAAGCCGACTTGAAGTAGAACTTAGTTTTGAATCAGTAAAACAACCTATCGACTCCTCAGATATTAGTCCTGAAAATTGGGTTGAAATGCTTGAAATTATTGAGAAACATTACGAAAATGTAGATGGCTTTGTTATTCTTCATGGAACCGACACCATGGCTTATAGCGCATCTGCATTGAGTTTTATGATAGACCATCTCAATAAACCTGTAATACTAACAGGATCACAACTACCAATAAACGTAATTAGAAGCGATGGTAAAGAAAACATCTTAACAGCCGTAGAAATTGCAGCTTGTAGAGAGGGCGATGAGGCTAAAGTTCAAGAAGTTTGCATTTATTTTCAATCAAAGTTATTTAGAGGAAATAGAACTATTAAAGTAAGTGCTGAAAACTTTAATGCCTTTGATTCTCCAAATCTACACCCTTTAGCAGAAGCAGGTGTACATATAGAATGGCAAAAAGATTTATGGAGAAGTAAAAGTAAAAAAACTAGCTTCTTTAAAGATATAAAGACTGGTGTTACAGTATTAACTATGTTTCCTGGAGCCGACAAAAATATTTTTGAGTCTATTTTAAAGATGGATAGCATAAAAGCTGTAGTTTTAAGAACCTATGGGTCTGGGAATGCTCCAATTAAAGAAGGAATAGATAAAATATTGGCTCAAGCTGTAAAAAATGGTAAAGTAATTGTGAATGTTACACAGTGTATGAGTGGCCGAGTAGAACAAGATAAATATTATACCGGAAAAGCATTAAAAGACGCAGGAGTAATAAGCGGCACAGATATTACCTTAGAAGCAGCTATAACTAAATTGATGTATTTACTTGGTAGATATACAGATATAGAAGACATAAAAACTCAATTTATAGAAAATTTAAGGGGAGAAAAACGAAAAAATTAGACCAAACAAGAGTTCAAATTGACAAAGTGGGTTAATTATTTTTTTGCTGCTTTGTGAATTTTTGTAATTTGGCGCACTCATTTTGCCTAAAAAGTATCGTTCTTCAAATATTCAAATTGACCTTATAGAGCTGAACTTCAGCACTGGAGAGATGCCGGAGCGGTCGAACGGGCATGCCTGGAAAGCATGTGTACCTGCAAGGGTACCCAGGGTTCGAATCCCTGTCTCTCCGCATAAGATCTGTTAAAAGAATAAAAATGAAGAATGAGCGTTTATAAAATAAATGAGAAATTAAATTAGGGATTTAAAAACAATAAATAAAAGTAAATTAAGCACACATGAAAAAGATCGTAGCTCTTTTCGCTTTCGCAAGTTTTTTGTCGTTAGGTACTATTAATACCTATGCACAAGACGAAACAATCGCTGATGATTCAGCTCAAGTAACAAATACAGTTGAAGAAACTCCTGCTGAAGTTGCACAAACAACTGAAACAGTTGATGCTCCTGCTCCTACTATTTCTCAAGAAATTAAAAGATATTTCGTAGAAGGTGGTGCAGAGTTCATGACTCTAGTAGCAATCGCTTTAATCATCGGTTTAGCTGTTGGTATTGAGCGTGTTATTTATTTAAACTTATCTTCTACTAATACTGACCGTTTATTAGCAAAAATTGATGCAGCATTGAAAAATGGTGGTGTTAAAGCTGCTAAAGATGTATGTGACAACACTGCTGGTCCAATCGCAGGCGTTTTCTCTGAAGGTCTGTCTAAAGCTGATGAAGGTATCGAAATGGTTGAAAAAACTATCGTATCTTATGGTAGTGTAGAGATGACTAAATTAGAAAGCGGTTTACCTTGGTTAAGCTTGATGATCGCTCTTGGTCCAATGTTAGGATTCTTAGGAACCGTTGTAGGTATGATCTACGCTTTCGACGCTATCGCTGCTGCTGGTGATATTAACCCAACTGTTGTTGCTGGTGGTATTAAAGTGGCGTTATTAACTACCGTAGGTGGTTTGATCGTTGCGATTATCCTTCAAATCCTTTACAACTATTTGCTTTCTAAAATTGAATCTATCGTTGGAGATATGGAAGAGGCTTCTATCAACTTCATCGATATTTTAGTGAAAAACGGCATTAAATAATTGCCCTCCCTTTCATTAAGTTTTATTTAAAAGCAAAGCTTATCATGACAAATAAATTAATTAAATATATTGCAACAGGAGCTATGGCGCTTATTGGCGTTGTTGGTGGCTTATTCTGTTTGCTTATTATGGTCGGCGGCCCAGATACTTCTGGTATGACCGATGCAGAGAAATTCCCATATCAATTACAAGAATTAAGCGCTTACCTTGATGCTGTACTTTATATAGCACAGTTTGCAATTCTACTTGCTCTTGCTATCATTTTTGTTTACTTCATCATTGGCTTAATTCAACGTCCTAAAAATGCAATCGGCTCTATCGTTGGTATCGGAGGAACTGCTCTTATTATCTTAATTAGCTGGTTCTTAGCCGACGATTTTGTAAACTGGGGCGATTTAACTCCTGATAAAGTAGCAGCTCTAAATGAAGAGTTTACCTCTGGTCAACGTAAATTTAGTGGCGCTAACGTTTGGGCTATTACTATTTTCCTCGGTTTAACTATATTAACTATCGCTGGAATGGAAGCTTACCGCCTTTTCCGTTCTCGTAAATAATTTTAATAACAATGGCTAGGAAAAAAAGAGAAGTTCCAGAAATTAATGCAAGTTCGATGGCAGATATCGCCTTCTTATTACTTGTATTCTTTCTTGTGACTACCACGTTCGACTCAGATTACGCAATCGAGCGTCGTCTCCCGCCTAAATTGGAAGAGGATCAACCTAAACCTGAACCACAAAAAGAACGAAACTTATTTATCCTTCTTATCAATAAGAATGATGAACTTTTCGTTAACGGTGAAAGAGGTGATATGCAGAAGTTAAAAGAAGAAGTTAAACGCTTCATCATTAACCCTGCAAACGACGAAAGATTATCTGAAAAAAGTAACCAATTCCAACAAAGTGAGTTGTTAAAAGGTAAATACTATCGCTCTAAAGGTGTTATCACTCTTCAAGCAGATAGAATGACTTCTTAT
>DATCKI010000140.1:0-12232 GCA_036562365.1 Bacteroidia bacterium
TTCAATTCCAATTATAAAGCGCGCTAAGAATAAAGAATATTCCCAAGGAATACCCTGTTCAACTAATTTGTATTCAAATGGTTCAATAATTATAATTTTGGTAATGCCCGAAAATATAAATAGTGCGCCAAGTATTATGTGGGCTATAATGCTGATGATTTTCATAAAAAAAGCCGATCTGTTATGATCGGCTAATGTACTTAAAATTTTAAAATCTTAGTTCAATGAACAAGATGCACTAGCATAGCTAGATTGAAGAGATTTTTCTTTATCTGAACATGCTTGTTTTTGTTGTTTTTTAGAGGTACCAAACATACCACCTAAGTATTCTTCACTAGTAGTACCTGTAGAACCAGTTTGGTCAGTATAAGTACAGTTACAAACTCTAGCTTTAATTAAACAAGATGTAGAGCTAAGAATAAATAAGGCTGCGCCTGTTAAAAGTAATGTCTTTTTCATAATATTATTAAGTGTTTGTCAAATATATATATTAAAACACTGAACTACAAAATGACAGGTAGGGCTTTTTGGCTATTTTGTGATGAGAAAATGGATGAGTGTAAGCAGTGGCGAAAATTTAATTTGAAATTTCGAATAAAAATTTGTACTTTTATCAAGTTCCTTTTTTATAGGTTATAAATCAATTATTTATAATTTTTTAATTTTTTGAAGTTTATGAAAAATATTCCTTGCTTTGCAGATTTTCACATACACCCCAATTTAAAATCCTTTAATTCTGGGCATCCTAAGCCTCTTAAAAATATGTGGGAGGAGATTGAGCATATTAAACCTAAAAGTGCTGCTGGGCGCTTTGCCGTTAATAACTCTAAAGGTGTAGGTAAAGAATCGCAAACCAATTTTTATAAACTGATTGAAGGTAATGTTCGCGTTGCCTTTATCTCTCTTTATCCTATGGAACGTGGTTTCTTTGATATCCGTAATCTGCCTAAAGCTATTGCTGGTAAAAAAGGTATAGATGAACTTTCTGCCATTACTATGGGGTATGATATCGAAAGAATTCAATACCTTAGAAAAGGTACTGATTATTTTAAAGAACTCCAACTCGAATATAATTATGTTAAATCGAATCAAGGTGATTCGCCTTGTGGTAAATACGCTTTTAAATTAGCAAATAGTTATGCTGAACTTAAAGATATAGTTGAAAATAAACCTAATACTATAGCTGGAGTTTTGCAGATTGAAGGTGGGCACGTGCTCTTTGATAAAGAAATGCTTTCAGGTAAGCTCAATAAAAAGGAAATGAAAGCAAAAATTAAAGAACATGTTATTACCATTAAAGAGTGGGAAACTCCACCTCTTATGATTAATATCTCTCATCATTTCTATAACGAACTGTGTGGGCATTCTAAAAGCTTTAATTTCTTGGTGGGTAGCGGTTTCTTAAATCAGCGTCGTGGACTCGAAACTGGTTTAACAGGTTACGGTATTAAAGCCATGAAAGAGTTATTAAGTAATTCTAATGGTCGACGTATTTATATAGATTCAAAACATATGAGTTTACAATCTCGTAAAGAATACTATAACTGGGTACGCTCTTATAACTATTTGAATAAAAACGATAATATTCCACTTATCATTTCGCATACGGGAGTGAATGGTTTTAAATCGATGACTGGTTCACTAATAAAAGCAGATAGCGAAACCAAAAACGCTAAAAGTCATTTCTTTAATTGGAGTATTAATAATAGTGATGAAGAAATTTCACTGATTCATCATACCAAAGGTTTAATGGGCTTTATGCTCGATAGAACCAAATTAGGTGGTGGTAAGTTTATTAAGGAACTTAAATCAATTAAACAAGAAGAAGAGATTAAAGACATGTATATGCGCATGTTTTGGGATAATATATTCCAGGCTATACGAGCAATTGGTGAACCTTCTGCTTGGGACCATGTTTGTATTGGTTCCGATTTAGATGGAGGTATATTCACTATGGAATATTACGATGCAGCTAATAAATTCCCTCTACTTTATAACGATTTGTATTCATTCTTACGTAGAACTAAATACGAAAAAGAATTGTGGTATGGAATGAAAGAAGAAGAACTTTTAGATAGAATCTTCTTTAAAAACGTAATGTTATTCTGCGAAAGATATTTTTAGTAGTCTTATCGCTTCATCTTAATTTTATCTTAAATCAACATAGGTCTCAAACATTAATTATACCTTAGTGTTTGTTATCTAGTATGGAATTTATTGTTAATCGTTGGTACCCGCTTTGTTTGTTCGAAGAACTCGAAGTGAAAAATCCTTTGCCTAAGAAGATATTAGACAAAGATTTACTGGTATTTAAAACAGAATCGGGTCAATTTTCTGTTATCGAAGATCGTTGTTGTCATCGTAATGTAAATTTAAGTTTAGGTTATGTAAAAGGCGAGCATGTAAAGTGTGCTTATCATGGCTGGGAATTTGCTACTGATGGTACATGTGCGCATATACCTTCATTGCCTGCTGAAAAGAAAATTCCAACTTCATGTAAAGTGGATTCATTTCCTTTTAGGACCGATTATGATATGATATGGGTTTGGTTGGGTGATGAATCTTTAAAAGATTCGGTGGATATACCACCTATGCCTGAAATGACTAAACTTCCACGCGTTTACAATTACCATTATTTTAAGGCTGATTTGATGCAGGTGGCAGAAAGCTTAATAGATGCCTATCATATTAATCATGTTCATCGCCATTCTATACAAGGAATAATGGGCGAACTGCATAATGAACAAGTAGATTTTAATATAGAAAAAGGAAAAGATTGGTTAACAGGAACCTATTTGCGGAAAAATGAAGGTAGTATATTCGAAAAGTTTTATTTTGGGTTTCAACCCTATATAACAACACATTTTGGTTTCTGGTTTCCACATACTTCTAAGTTAGATATTCGTTTTGTGAACCGTAAAATGGTGATTTATGAGTTCTTTTATCCTGTGGATAAAGAAACATTAAGTATGTGCCAAATAACCCTTTGGGAGAATATTTTCTCTGTATCAAGGGCATTTGCAAAATGGTTTATGTTGCGCAAATCAGTACGAATAGTAGAGGAAGATTTAGTATTTTTAGAGAATAGTAAAAAAGTAAAAAGTAAATATCAAAAACCTGATTTACTCGTTACTCCATCTGATGAAGTAAGTTTTGAATTTGCTAAAATTTGGAGAGTTAATACAAGCAGAGAAAATGAGTCTTAAGAATTTAATTAAGCGTAAATTAAAAGATTATAAAATTCCTTTAAATAAGCCTAATACCAATGCAGCGGCTAAATTATCTGAACCCAAAAAAGTGGTTATAGTTGGTGGCGGTTTAGCTGGTTTAGTTGCAGCCATGGAATTGGCAGAGAAGGGTTTCTATGTTGAGATTTTTGAGCGAAACTCGTATTGGGGTGGAAAATTGGGGAGTTGGACTTTTGAGCAAAATGGTAAAATATTAAGGACTACACATGGGTTTCATGCATTTTTTCATCAATATTATAATCTACTTAATTGGATGGAAAAGCATGATATTGCCAAGTATTTAAAACCTATAGACGATTATAAAGTAATGTTTTCTGAAACAGAATCTATTGGTTTTAAAGGCATAGATAATACTCCTGGGTTAAATATTTTAGACCTTCGTAAAAAGGGAGTTTTTCCTTGGTACACCTTTTTAAATCCATTTAGTATTCCATTTCTATCTTTATTGAGGTATGATCCTGTTAAAACATTCAAGCATTATGATTCAATGAGTTATGAAGAGTTTGCTCGCAGAACCATGATGCCTGCAAAAATGAAAGTTGTTTTTAATTCCTTTGCAAGAGCTTTCTTTTCAGAACCTCATAAAATGAGTATGGCCGAGCTTATTAAAAGCTTTCATTTCTATTTTTTAAGTAATGATAAAGGGTTGATTTATAGGACATTAGACGACGATTTTGAATATACCTTTTTGGTACCTATTATAGATAAACTGAAGAACTTAGGAGTGCTATTACATTTAAATTCAGAAGTTTCTAATTTTAAGAAATTAGAAAAGGGCTTTGAAGTAGAAGGCAAGTATTTTGATTATGCTATTATTGCTTCAGATATTAAGGGAACCAAGAAATTAATGGAAAAATCGAATGGACTTGAAGCTTCTGATTTTGCAAAGGTAGAGGCTATGAAACATAGCGATAATTATGCAGTTTACAGAATATGGACTGATAGATTTGAGAGTAAAGATTGGCCATATTTTGTAATTACGGATAAGAAAAGAGCCTTAGATAGCATTACATTTTATCATAAAACTGAGAAAGAAAGTGCTAAGTGGAGTGCAGAAAATCATGGTGGTATTTTTGAATTACATTCCTATTCTTTACCTATCGATTTGGTTGAAGAAGAAGAGATTAAGAATGCGTTATTAGATGAGTTTTATATGTATTTACCAGAATTGAGAGGGATGAAGATAGTGCATGATTATTTTCAGTTGCGTAATGATTTTCCTGCATTTCATGTAGGTGAGTATAAAAAAAGGGTAGAGGTAGAAGCGGCGACAGAAGACATGTTTTTTGTAGGGGATTGGGTAAAGTTAAATCATCCATCCATGTTAATGGAGGCTGCGTGTACATCTGCGATAGAGGCAAGTAATAAGATATGTATTAAGGAGCAAGTTCAAGAAACTCAACTATTTACAGTTTCAATGAAAGGACTTTTGGCATAAAATAATAAGTGATAAATAGTCGCAGAAAAACACAAATAATTCATCTATGTTTTGTATCTTTGCCCAATTTTTTTAGTATATGTCATTCGATTCCAATAAATTTTTGCCAGAAGGTTTAACCTTTGATGATGTGTTGGTGGTACCAGCGCATTCAGAAATACTCCCACATGAAGCGAACATTAGTACACGCTTTACCAGAAACATCGTATTAAACATGCCTATAATTTCAGCTGCCATGGATACGGTAACTGAGGCAGAGATGGCTATTGCAATGGCTAGAGAGGGTGGAATTGGTGTTTTACATAAAAACATGACAGCAGAACAGCAAGCATTAATGGTTAGAAAAGTTAAGCGTGCTGAGAGTGGAATGATACTTGATCCAGTTACTTTACAAGTAAATTCGACGGTTGGAGATGCGTTAGATCTAATGGCAGAATATAAAATTGGAGGTATTCCGGTTGTTGACGCTGATAAGAAATTAAAAGGTATTATAACCAATCGTGACTTAAGATTTGAAAAAGATCCTAGTCGTCCCGTTACAGAAATCATGACCTCAGAGAATTTAATTACGAGTTCAGAGATTCCTGATTTAAATCAAGCGGAAGCGATTTTACAATCACATAAAATAGAAAAATTACCAGTTATTGATGCTGCTGGCAAATTAATTGGATTAATTACGTATAAAGACATAATCAAAGCCAAACACAAACCTTTTGCATGTAAAGATGCGCATGGGCGATTACGTGTTGCTGCTGCAGTAGGTACAGGGAAAGACGCATTTGACCGTGTAGAAAAGCTTGTAAATGCTGGAGTAGATGCCATAGTAATTGACACAGCACATGGTCATAGTGCTGGGGTAATTAATGTGGTTCGCGACATCAGAAATGCATTCCCTAATGTTGATATAGTAGCCGGAAATATAGCAACGGGTGCTGCTGCAAAAGCATTAGTAGATGTTGGCGTAGATGCTGTAAAAGTTGGTATTGGTCCTGGGTCAATATGTACTACCCGTGTGGTTGCAGGTATAGGAGTACCACAATTAACGGCGGTAATGTCGGTTGCATCTGCAATAAAAGGCAGTGGAGTTTCAGTAATAGCTGATGGTGGTATACGTTTTTCAGGTGACATAGTAAAAGCATTTGCTGCAGGTGCAGATTGTATCATGGCAGGAAGTATTTTAGCTGGTTCAGAGGAATGCCCGGGCGATACTATTATCTTCGAAGGTCGTAAATTCAAAACTTACCGAGGTATGGGATCATTAGAAGCTATGCAACGTGGAAGTAAAGACCGTTATTTCCAAGCAGAAACTACAGATGTGAAGAAATTAGTTCCAGAAGGAATTGTTGGTCGTGTGCCATACAAAGGAACTGTATCTGAAGTGCTTTACCAATTGGTAGGTGGATTAAGAGCAGGTATGGGATATACGGGTTCAAAAACGATTAATGATTTGAAAAATGCTCAATTTATCCGCATCACTAATGCAGGTGTAATTGAGAGTCACCCACATAATATTGTTATAACGAGCGAAGCTCCTAATTATAGTAAATCTTTTAAATAACACCCAATTGTCTATGATGAAATGTAAGAAATTTGTAGCTGTAGCAGGTTTTCTAACTTTAAGTTCAGCTGTTTTTGCACAAACTTCAGACCCAGTTTTGATGAAAGTTGGATCAGAAGTAGTAACCTTATCTGAATTTGAAGCTATCTACAAGAAAAATCTTCAAAAAGATCAAAAAATCACCCAAGAATCTTTAGATGAGTATCTTACGTTATTCACTAATTTCAAGTTAAAAGTATTGGCTGCAAAAGAGGCAGGTGTAGATACTTTAAAACACTTTAAATTAGAGTACAATGGCTATAAAAAGCAACTTGGAGCTAACTATATGAGAGATTCTATAGCTGAGCGTCGTTTTGCTGAACAAATGGCTGATCGTGTTAAGAAAGATTTAGAGGTAGCGCATATCTTAATTAAAATACCTAATGATTGTGATACGTTAAATGCGTATAAAAAAGCATTAGATATTCAGAAAAAATTGGCGAAAGGTTTAAAATGGAGTGATGCCGTTAAAACTTATAGTGAAGATGAATTTAGTAAAGAAAAAGACGGAAATTTAGGATGGTTTACTGGTGGAATGTGGGCATATAGCTTCGAAACGGCCGCATATTCTGCTAAAAATGGTGCTATAGTTGGTCCAGTTCGTACAAAAAGTGGTTATCACATTATTAAACGTTTAAACGAGCGTCCGGCACGTGGCGATGTTAAAGTAGCGCATATTTTCGTTGCAGCTCCAATTGCCGATGCCACTTTGGTTGAAAATGGCTCCAAAAAAATTAATGATGCATACAGCAAACTTCAAAGTGGTGCCGCTTGGTTAGACGTTGTTATGGAATTCAGCGAAGACAGAAATACTATGGGGCAAGGTGGTGAATTACCAGCTTTCTCTATTGGTCAAATGGTTCCAGCTTTCGAAGATGCAGCATTTGCACTTAAAAATGTAGGAGATTATTCTAAACCAGTACAAACCAATTACGGATGGCATATACTACGTTTAGTTCAAAAAGGGAATGCACCAGATTTTGAAGCTGATCCTGACTTCTACTTAAAACGCATTCAAAAAAGCAGTAGCTTATCTCAAATTGTACAATCAGACTTTGCGAATAAAGTAAAATCTGAATTCAAGATTGTTGAATTTAATAAATTCTGGGAAGACCTTCAAAAGAAATTTGGATCATCAAACTTTAATCCAATTAAATTAGATAGTTTACCTAATTCAACTTTATTTACCATAGATAATGTGGAATATACTTTCGAAGATTTCAAAAAATACTATAGTGGTAGAGTTGGTCGTACAGGAGATTTGAACTTCTGTCAATTAAAAGATAAATTATATGCATCTTTCTTAAGTACTAAGGTTTTAGAAAGTTATGAGGATAAATTAGAAGATAAATATCCTGCATACAAAGCTTTAATGAAAGAATTTAAAGAAGGTATGATGCAATTTGAATTGATGAAGAATAATGTATGGGATAAATCGGTAGAAGATACTGCAGGTTTACGTCAATTCTTTAATGCTCGTCGTGGCGACTATATGTGGGGTGAGCGTTATGAAGCATATTTATTTACAAGTGGAGATAGTGCTGCTTTAGTTAATTTCTTACCACAATTAAATAAAATTGCATCTAAACCAGAATTAGCTGATAAATTATTAGCTAAAATCAATAAAAAAGAAGTAGTAATTAGTAAATCTGTTGTTTTAGAGGAAAAAACCGATAAAAATGGATTAATTGCTAAGCACGTTAAATCTGGAAAAACTTCTGGTATTTACAATACTAAATACAATTACAATGCATTAGTTGTGGTAGGTGAAAGAAAACCAGAGCAAAAAGAATTAAAAGAAGCAAAAGGAATTGCAGTTTCTAGATACCAAGAGTATTTAGAGGAACAATGGTTGAAAGAACTTAAGGCTAAATACCCAGTTGAAGTAAACCAAAAAGTACTTTATAAATTAATTACTCGCTAATAATGAAATATAATGGGCTTGCACTAATACTTTGTATATTCTTGTCTTCGTGTCAATTTCTTAACACTGAGGATGATGTTATTGCAAAAGTTGGTGAAGCAGTATTATTAGAGAAAGACGTATTAGAGGCTATCCCTCCTGGTTTAAACAGAGAGGATAGTCTTCTTTTTTTGACGAACTTTGTAAATAGATGGACGGAAGAGCAGGTTTTATACCAAGAAGCGGTAAATAATTTACCAGAGGAACTTCCGCGTATCAATAAAGAGATAGAGAAATACAAGCGTTCTCTGTATATTTTTGCTTATGAAAACGAGCTTTTAAAAGCAAAGTTAGATACGAATGTATCTAAAGAAGAAATAGAGACTTATTTCGAAGAAAATAAGGAGCAGTTTATGTTACGTCAGAGTATCATTAAACTGAACTATATGATTATGAGTAACCAGACTAAAAATTTGGATAAGCTGCATAAAAAATTTGTAAATCAAGATGCTGAGGACCTTGCTGATTTAGGGAAGTTCTGTAGTACTTCGGCATATGAATGCGATTTTGAAGATCATTGGATGAGTCTAGATGATACGAAATTGAAAATAAAACCTCTGGCAAATTACCTGAAAACAAATAATTTAAATTCAGGTAGAGTTATAAAATTAGAAGATAGTTCGCTTGTTTATTTGCTAAAAATCAATGAGCTTAAAATAAAAGAAGACATTCCACCGTTAGATTTCGTGAAAAATGATGTAAAAGAAATTATTCTGAATCAAAGGAAATCTATACTTTTAAACTCCTTAAGAAATGAAATTATTGAGGAGTCAAAACAAAAAAACAAAATAGAAGTTTTTCTACTAGATTATAAATGAGAAAATTAGCTTTAATTGTAGCAATATTGGTATCTACTGTTTCGTATTCGCAGAAAATAGTAGATGAAATTATAGGTGTTGTTGGATCTGAACCCATTTTTTTAAGTGAAGTAGAAGAACAAGCTCAACAAGATTTCATGAACGGAACAGGTACAAGAGATGCCGTAAGTAAATGTAATTTATTTGAAGAATTACTTTTCCAAAAAATGCTTTTAGATCAAGCAAGTAAAGATTCGCTTGATGTAGGAGATGACCAAGTTGAGAATGAAATGGACAGACGTATGGCCTATTTTGTTTTGCAAGCTGGTGGAGAAAAGGAATTGGAGACTTATTTAGGAATGACTATTCCAGAAATTAAAAAGAATTTCAGAGAGAATATTCGTAAACAATTGCTTATACAGCAAATGCAACAGAAGATTATTTCTCGTGTAAAAATTACACCCAACGAAGTAAAAAACTTCTATAAACAAATACCTAAAGATTCATTACCACTTGTACCATCAGAGGTAGAATATGCCCAAATTGTAATTCGACCTAAACCAACAAGTGCAGAAATACAGGCAGCACGACAAAAAGCGCAGAAGATACGAGATGATATAGTTCGTGGTTCTTCATTCTGTTTGAAAGCAAAATTAGAAAGTGAAGATTTAGGTTCGGCACAAAATTGTGGTGAATTAGGATTTTTACGTCGTGAAGATTTAGTGCCAGAATTCTCGGCGGCCGCATTCCGCTTAAAAACGAGTTCAGAGATTTCGGAAGTTGTTGAAACTGAATTTGGTTTTCATATTATTCAATTAATTGAGAAGCGTGGTGAATTAGCAAATTTTAGACATATCCTAATTCGTCCAAAAACAAACGATGTAGAATTACAAAAAGCTGCTAAAACTTTAGATAGCTTAAATTTGGTATTAAAGACTGATTCTACACAATTTGCAAATTTAGCTCAGAAATTTTCTACTGATTTGGAAACGCGTTATAACGGAGGTAAAGTTGTAAATCCACGTACTGGAAATACACGCTTTAGAGAAGAAGAATTAGATCCATATGCACGTGTAGAGATTATGCAATTAAATCCAGGTCAATTTAGTGAACCACACTTATTCCAATTACAAACAGGAGAAACTGGTTTTAGAATAATTATGCTTTTAAATAGAACTCAACCACACGTTGCGGATTTAAAAAATGATTATCAAATTATTGAAGAAGCTGCAATTGCTGATAAACAAGCTGATGCTATTGCAAAATGGATAGAGAAAAAACAAGATGAAATTTATATTCGTATTAGCGATAATTATAAATCTTGTGAATTTAGAAATACTTGGAAAGTGCTTAATAACTAATTGATTGAACCCTATGTACGCAAACGATAAAGAAGCTGCAGATGCTCTGGTAAAGAAATATAATGAGCTATCGAACGAAATTGGTAAAGTTATAGTTGGGCAAAAAGAAGTAGTTAAAGCTACGCTTATTTCTATTTTTGCAAATGGTCATACTCTGTTAATCGGTGTGCCTGGTCTTGCTAAAACTTTGCTTGTAAATACTATTTCAGATTCGTTAGGACTTACTTTTAGTCGTATTCAGTTTACACCAGATTTAATGCCTTCGGATATTACTGGATCTGAAATTTTAGATGAAAATAGACAATTCTCATTCGTAAAAGGGCCTCTTTTTGCCAATATCGTTTTAGCCGATGAGATTAACCGTACCCCACCTAAAACCCAATCTGCTTTACTTGAGGCAATGCAAGAAAAACAAATAACCTCTGGAGGCAAAAAATACGATTTAGGTAAACCATTCTTTGTACTTGCTACTCAAAACCCAATTGAACAAGAGGGGACTTATCCGCTTCCTGAAGCGCAATTAGACCGTTTTATGTTCTCTGTGAATTTAGGATATCCTACTTTTCAAGAAGAGCTTAGTGTAGTTAAAAATACTACCTCTGAAGTAGTAAATAAAGCTCAGAAAGTTTTAAGTGCCGAAGAGATTATTTACTTTCAACAATTAGTACGAAGAGTACCAATAGCTGATAATGTGCTAGAATATTGTGTAGCTTTAGTCTCTAAAACTCGTCCTAGTACCGAAATGGCTCCAGCAATGGTAAATAATTTCTTGTCGTGGGGAGCTGGTCCGCGTGCATCTCAATACCTAGTTTTAGGAGCTAAAGTTCACGCATTAATCTCTGGTAAATATAGCCCAGATATAGATGATGTAAAAGCTATTGCTCCTTATGTTTTATCGCATCGTATAGTACGCAATTATCGCGCTGAAGCAGAAGGATATTCAACAGAACGAATTATTAAAGAATTATTATAATGTATTTTCAAAAATGGCAAGGAACAGGTAATGACTTTATCTTTGTTCATGATCCAGAAGCTACTTTCAATTTGAGTGCAAAAGAAATCGCTATGCTATGTCATCGCCGTTTTGGAATTGGTGCCGATGGCCTTATAGCATGGCAATTGAAAGATGGTATGCCATTTATGAAATACTATAATTCTGACGGACGGGAAAGTACTATGTGCGGTAATGGTGGACGTTGTTTTGCAGCTTATACCATTAAAAATGGACTTAGCGACTCTTTCGCTTTTAGTTTTTTAGCCGTAGATGGAATTCATAATGTAGAAGTGCTTGTTACTGACGACGATTTCTACCAAGTGAAACTCCAGATGATTGATGTAAAAGAGGTAAATACTTTTAATAATGATTTTGTTCTAAATACAGGATCTCCACACTATGTGAAATTAGTGGATGAGAAGTTTTTAGATCAAGATTCCATAGTACCTGAGGCGCAATATATTCGCTATAATCCTCCTTTCGATAAGGAAGGTATTAATGTGAATTTTGTTGAGTTAATGGAAAATGGACATCTCTATATGCGCACATATGAGCGCGGTGTAGAAGACGAAACATATAGTTGTGGAACTGGTGTAACAGCTGCAGCCATTTCAACTTACAAAATACATCAAAAAACTCATACTTTTGTTCGAACAAAAGGAGGTAATTTGGAAGTAAAATTTACTCCTAATGAAGATGGTTCTTTTAGTGATGTATGGCTTATTGGGCCTGCTACTTTAGTATTCGAAGGAGATCTTAAATTATCTCATTAAATACATCTTTCCAAAGCCTTTTTTGAAGAATTTATCGGCCACAGTACTTCTGTGTTCAATG
>DATCKI010000155.1:0-3956 GCA_036562365.1 Bacteroidia bacterium
TAAATTAACTCCTAAAGGTCAATTTACAAACTTAGAAAGTGTTACAAATGAGGTTAAGTTAATGTTAGACCCATCAGCAGATCCATTTGCAGCTGCTGATCCTAATGCTCCACTTCCTTCTTTTGGAGCTAAAGATGTTACCGATTTAACTTGGAAACAATTATTAGACTCTTATACATGTACGGAGTGCGGACGTTGTTCTAGCGTTTGTCCGGCTAATCAAACGGGTAAGAAATTATCTCCACGTAAGATCATGATGTCAACCCGTGATCGCTTAACTGACGTGGGTAAATTCATTGATATGAATGGAAAAGATGCGAAAGATGATAAGTCTTTATTGCACGACTATATCACACCAGAAGAATTATGGGCATGTACTACATGTAATGCATGTGCCGAAATTTGTCCAGTGAATATAGACCCAGTTTCAATAATTATAGACTTACGCAGAAGTTTAGTAATGGAAGAAAGTGCGGCTCCTGCACCATTAAATACAATGTTTTCGAATGTTGAAAATAATGCCGCTCCTTGGCAGTTCTCTCAAGCAGATCGTTTAAATTGGGTGAACGAAGATTAATTAATTAGTACAGTATTTAGAAAGAAATAGAAAAGATTATGAGCGAAATTCAGGTAAAAACAATGGCAGAAATGGTAGCATCAGGACAAGAGCCTGAGGTATTATTCTGGGTAGGTTGTGCAGGTAGTTTCGATGATAAAGCTAAACGTGTAACGAAAGCATTTGTTAAGATATTAAACGACGCAAATATATCTTTTGCAGTACTTGGGTCTGAAGAAGGTTGTACAGGCGACCCAGCTAAACGCGCGGGTAACGAGTTCCTTTTTCAAATGCAAGCCATGCAAAATATTCAGGTTATGAATGCTTATGGTGTGAAAAAAGTTGTGGCTACTTGCCCGCACTGCTTCAATACTCTTAAAAATGAATACCCTGAATTAGGAGGCCAATACGAAGTATTGCACCATACTCAATTCCTCCAAAAATTAATTGATGAAGGTCGCCTTAAAATAGAAGGTGGGGCATTTAAAGGTAAACGTATCACTTATCACGATGCCTGTTATTTAGGTCGTGGTAATAATGAATACGAAGCACCTCGTAGTCTTATCGAAAAATTAGATGCGGCCTTAGTAGAAATGCCTCGTAATAAAAAGAATGGTTTCTGCTGCGGCGCCGGTGGAGCTCAAATGTTTAAAGAAGCAGAACCAGGTAATGTAGAAGTAAATATCGCTCGCGCTGAAGAAGCTATCGCACAACAACCAGAAGTGATTGCAGTAGGTTGCCCTTTCTGTAAAACTATGATGGCCGACGGAGTGAAACACTTCGAAAAAGAAGGTGATATTAAGGTATTCGATTTAGCTGAGTTAATCGCTAATGCTAAAGACCTATAATTATGTTCTCGCTTCCTGATACTTCCCGTGTTTGGATATATAAAGCAGATCGCTTCTTAACGGATGACGAAGCTCAAGGTATACAACAAAAGGTAGACGAATTTATCCCAACTTGGGCAGCACACGGTAAAAAACTCTATGCCGAAGCAAAGGTTATTGATAATCTCTGGATCGTTATCGCTGCCGATGAAAGTCGCGAAGGCGCATCTGGTTGCTCAATCGATAAAATCTTCCGCCTTGTTGCCGATCTTGAAAAAGAGTATGCCTGCTCTTTTACTAATAGACTTATTCTTGCTTATCAGTCGGAAGGGCAAATTAAATTAGCACCTCTTACTCAGATTAAAGAATTAGGCATTAATGCAGACACGCTTATTTACGATGATACGGTTCAAAACTTGGGCGACTTTAAAAACCGCCTTAAGCCAGCTATACAAACTTGGCTAAAACGTAGTCTGTAGAAAAATTAACATATTGATTAAAAGAAAGCTAAAGAGTTGTTCGAAACTTTTTAGCTTTTTTTATGCTGCTCTATTTTCAGAAATGACTATATTATTGTCATGAATTTTGACGATAAAATTGTCAATTATTTATGGAGCGAACTATATTGCATTTAGATTTAGATTCCTTTTTTATATCGGTAGAGCGTTTACGCAATTCTGCATTGGAAGGGAAGCCCGTAATAGTGGGTGGTTCGGGCGACAGGGGAGTAGTGGCCTCTTGTAGCTACGAAGCACGAGCTTTCGGGGTACACTCTGCTATGCCTATGCGTATGGCCCTGCGTCTTTGTCCGCACGCTATAGTTTTACAAGGCGATTCGGATGCATATACGAATTATTCACGTATGGTTACCGATATTATACGTGAAGAGGTACCTCTATTCGAAAAAGCGTCTATTGATGAGTTTTACGCTGATTTTACAGGATTAGAACGCTTCTTTGGTACCTTTCTCTTTGCCGAAAAATTAGGTACACGTATACTTAAAGAAACGGGTTTGCCTATTTCTTTCGGTTTGTCTGAAAATAAAACGGTATCGAAAGTGGCTACTGGTGAAGCTAAACCTAAAGGTAAATTATGGGTAAAACATGGCGCAGAATCTACTTTTATGGCTCCTTTATCGGTGAAGAAAATTCCAGGCATAGGCGCACAAACCTATCAAACTTTAAAAGGTATGGGCGTCGAAAAAGTGCTTACACTACAGCAAATCCCAACTGAATTACTTACCGCAACTTTTGGTTCTAATGGCTTATGGATGCATCGCAAAGCGCATGGAATAGATTTAAGTCCTGTAGAACCTTATTCCGAACAAAAAAGCATTTCTACCGAACGTACTTTCTCTACAGATACCACTGATATTAGAATGTTAGAAGATACACTGCTGAAGATGTGTAATGAACTTTGTTTCTCGCTTCGAGATATGAAGAAGTTAACTTCATGTGTAAGTGTAAAGGTAAGGTATGCCGACTTCGACACGCATACTAAACAAAAGCAAATAGCCTATACGGCCGCTGATCATCAGATTATTCCTGTGGTGAAAGACTTATTTCGTAGTCTATATCAACGTCGCTTACGTATACGCCTTATAGGTGTGCGTTTTAGTTCTTTGGTGCATGGGCAGTATCAGATTAATATGTTCGACGATAGCGTAGAGAAGATACGTCTTTACCAAGCTATGGATAAAATGAAATCGCGCTTTGGCCCTTCTTGTGTTGTACCTGCAGCTACTATACGTACTAAGAAATAATGTTTCTAAATTGTCATACATATTACAGTTTTAAGTACGGCACCTTATCGCCCGAACGTCTTCTAAAACAAGCAGAGTTTTTAGATATTTCGCGTTTGGCTATCACCGATATTAATAATACTTCAGGATGTTGGGAAACCTATAGATTGGCGCAAAATAGGGGCATTGAGATTGCATTTGGAGTAGATTTTAGAAATGGAAGCGATGCTAAGTATATACTTTTGGCTAAAGATTTAGATGGATTTGAAGAAATAAATAGGCATTTGTCAGAATACGCACACAGCGCTAAACCTTTTCCTGATAGAGCCCCACAATGCCCTAATACTATTGTAATTTATCCATTTAGAAAAGATTATTTCTTTCAACTTAAAGAAAATGAGTTTATAGGAGTTTCGTATACAGATCTAAACTTGTATTTAACTTCGGTTTGGAAGAATTATCCCGAA
Organism: Bacteroidia bacterium; assembly: GCA_036562365.1. Lineage (GTDB taxonomy): Bacteria > Bacteroidota > Bacteroidia > CAIKAF01 > CAIKAF01 > JACVCJ01. The sequence continues at coordinate 3,592 of DATCKI010000155.1, forward strand.
AAATGTGTAGCTCTATTGAGTGTGAATTTCATTACTCGTAAAGATTATCAAGCACATCGTTTATTGAGGGCTATGGACCTAAATAGTTTGCTTACGCACGTCGATCCACACGAGTTTGCATCGCATACACAGGTGTTTATGCCTGAGCATGTGGCGTACGAGAAGTTCGCACGCTTTACATATTTGGTTGATAATGCTAAGAAGCTGTTAGCACAATGTTCCGTAAAACTCGATTTTAAAGAACCTAAGAATAAATCAACCTTCAGCGGAAATGCCTTATTAGATATTAAAATGCTTTTAGAAAAAACCGAAGCAGGAGCTGTAAGGCGCTATGGGTCAATTTTCCCTGAGCTGAAAACTAGAAT
>DATCKI010000161.1:0-2157 GCA_036562365.1 Bacteroidia bacterium
CATTGGTCCAGGAAATCCATCTACATTCATTCTAAATCTCGAAGAATTCCCCTTTTCTAAATAAATCTTTCGAATTAATATATCCTTGTTATTGGTATTCTTAACAATTACTCGGGTTGTATAAGAGCCTATTTGGGTAAATGAGGTATCAAATACAACTGTATCACGTGAATAACGCAGTTTGCCATCTTTAGTAAACGATTGTTTATCACACGATTGCATCAATAATTGCAAGGCAATTAATAGAACAAGAGCGAGTTGTATTTTAATTTTGGGGAAATTCATAAGCACAAAAATAACTATTCTAAAGCTCTTTTATTGTGTATTATGAAACCAACGTTAAAATAAACACTATGTGGACGCTCTGTATGATGGTAATAATTATAAGTTAAACTTACCGGTCCAACTGGCGTAAAGTACACTGCAGCTAATGAGGTAATGAAATAGGTTCTATAAAACCATGTTAAACTTCTGTATGCTTCGCCCGTTGGGGTACTCTTTAATTCCCTGAATGGTTGAAAAACTTGTACATCGGCTCTTATATCTAAGTTTTTAATTGGGGTGTACACTAATCGTCCGCCACCTGCAATATATTCGGTACTTCTATACTCTGGCAAGAACATATTTGCCATTTCGGGTACTGCATAATATTGCCTCGACATAATTAAGCTATTCTGATAATTTCCTAAAACAGGTTGCATAGAATAGAATAATTCCCCATTTAAACTCGCTCTAATCTTTTTATACTTGAAGAAGAATTTTTCTCCAGCAATTCTAAATTGAAACCAGTTTGAGAACTGACGGTTAAAAGGATTTAGCACACTGGTACTTCCTGGTACATATTCTTCCATTGCATGCATAAAACGTATAGAGGCATGCAAATAGGCACCCTGAGAAGCATATTGCTTTCTGTTTAATGTATTAAGCTCATAAGTAAGATGGGCCGTACCAACTCTAAAAAGTGTTTTATCGGCAGTGTCGCCTGTATTAAACCATGGTGTTTGGTAATAGTAGTTTTCTAAATAGACAAATGCTCCACCCGATTTTACGCGCCCCTGACGCCCAGCAGCAAAACCAAAATCGAACCCAGCTGTATGCTCGGCCTGATTTACGGATACTAATCGCTTTTTAGTCTCAATAAAGAAATTGAAATTTTTAGTATAGTTATACTGATTAAAGTTATAGAAAACATTAAACGAAAACGGAGTTTTATTTGGCACATCTAATCGGGCATCAAAATGCGCACTATTATATACTCGACCAAAGAATCCATTTGCGTTCAAGGTTAAAGCATTTGTCCAAAGTCGCTTAAATTTTACACCCACAAAGGCCGTATTATATGGTTTTGTAGATAAATTTCCACCTAATGAGACTTCTAAACTTTGATCTACCTTGGTCTTTAAATACAAATTATACTTCTTCTTTTGATAATTGTATAAAGCCATAGGATAAACGTCTTTAATACGCTCATCAGCTACTAATTGAAAATACTCTTTACGTAATTCTTTTAAACCTAAATTGTTCTTATAAGGTTTAGTAAGAAGCTTTTGAATATACGATTTTTGAAGTTTTTTCACTCCAGTTACATATATTTCATCAAACTCTAACTCAGGTAATTTAGATTTAAAATTCTGACGTTTTGCTTCAACTTCTTCTCTATTTACATATCGAGGAGTAAATAATTTTATACTATCTAATTTTTCGCGCGTGGCTTCCTCTCCAACTTCTATAGTTCTTTTATTATTAGTAAAATCGAACAAAGAAGTAGTTAAAGTTGGAGTTATTATTATCATATTTTCGCATATAGGCTCATAATTTGTTGGCGACATAACCATGGCCTTAATCTGACCAATTAAATCGTCTTCCGACAATTCAGATGTACCACCTGGACCAAGTACATTACTTCCTATAATTAAATCTGGATAAAAATCTTCTAGTATTACATCTGCAGGGAAGTTATTATATAATCCCCCATCGAACATTACATTTCCATTTACTTTTAATGGACGCATATATAAAGGATAGGTTGCTGAAACACGTACTGCCGACGGTAAATAACCGTCTTTAAACACTACTGGACTTTTCTTTCTTATATCAGCACCAACGCATCTAAATGGAACAAATAAGCTATCGAAATTATAATTAGCCACTTGTATG
>DATCKI010000217.1:0-6975 GCA_036562365.1 Bacteroidia bacterium
CGTGAAACCTTTGATAAGGCTATGAAACATTATTATTCGAAATGGGAGTTTAAACATCCTAGTCCGGCTGATATGCATTTAGCTTTTGAAGAAAGCACTGGGAAAGACATAAACTGGTTCTTTAATGGATTAATGAAAGAAACCCAAAAGCCCGACTTTAAAACTAGTTTTAAAAACGGCGAAATGTTAGTTGAAAATCATTATCCACATGCTTTACCTGTTAAAGTTAGTTACTATAAAGGTAAAACTCTTCTACATGAGGTTTGGATTGAACCATTTGTTGATAAGGCAAAATTATCGCTATTTGCAGGAGCTGATAAGATTGTTGTAAATGATAAAAGTAGTTTGTGGGAAAAGAATACTTTGAATAATGAAATAGAACCTAATAAGGCGTGCGAAACCTGCGATCCGATTCGTTTTTCTCCGGGAATTTCTCTGCCTAGTTCCAATAAAAACTACATATCAGCTTCTCCATTGTACTTATGGAATAATTACAATAAGAGCATGGTAGGTATTCAATTTCATAATAAGGGAGTAATACCTAAGCGTCATGAATTTTATTTAGCGCCATTACTTAGTTTTAATAAACTAAGTTTTGCAGGGATAGGCGATTATAGATATAGAATTTGGCCAGATAAATCGCACATTGCTTATTTAGATTTGGGCGTGAATTATAAGCGTTTTGCGTATGATTATTTTGACAAGGCACGCAATTATCAAAAGTTAGAATTTAGAGCTACAGGTGAATTTAAACGTAAGTTTAAAAATAAGCCAAGAAGAAGTGGGATGGACCTTCGTTATGCTTTACTACATAAACAATTAGAACCATATTATTCTATAAATAAAATAGGATATGGAATGCTTCAAGGTCATTATTGGTACGAGAATTATCACCGCTTGTATCCATTTATAGTACGTGTGGGATTAGAATCTAAACAAGAATTCCCAGGCGGAAGAGGTAACGAAGCCGTTTCTTTTAAATTCTGGGCAGAAGCAAAACAAAATGTAACTTATTGGAGAAAGAAAAAAGTACAATTAAGAGCATTTGCTGCCGCTTATACTGAGTTAAGTTCTGGATTTATTGATAATAGAATCCGCCTGAATGGATGGAGTGGTACCGACGATTATGCAATGGAGTATTTCTATTTTGGAAGAACTGAACGCCCTGGAACCTTTATGGGGAATCAGTTCATAGAGCGTGAAGGAAACTTCAAAGTAAATGCGCCAAATGGTAAAGCCAATGTATTTATGGTAGCACTTAATTTAAAGCTTGATTTCCCAATTCCATTTTTCCCTGTTGGATTTTATACAGACTTTGGTGTGAGTGGAAACAAAGGAATTAATGTTGGTTCTGGAACTACTTTTAATTCGGTAGACATATTCTCGAATTCAGGTCTGTATTTGGATATTTATCCTGAAGTATTAAGTATTTACTTCCCAATTCCACAAACCTCTACAAATAATTTGGGGTTCGTGAATAATGACTTCAAGAACCCCTATTTTTCGTATGTTCGATTTAGTTTAAATCTACTGAAATTAAATCCTACGAACTTTAAAGAATATGTTCGTATGATTAAATAATTAAGGTTTGATAATCAAACCTTGTCCATCTTGACTTATTACTAGACTTCCATCTTGATTATTGTGGAAGTCTAGAATATGTCCAGTATTATTTGAATTGAGATAGAAAGGAGATGTAACATCTTTTTGGAATATTCTATTATCTGAAGATAGATAGAATTTGTTATTATTATACTTTAAATTTTTGACATTAATACTTGGAGTAATATTAATGTTATTCCAGAATATTCCCATTGATGAATTAAAGTTAGTATCGGTAGTTTGGTAGATAGTTCCACTTTGAGTTCCGATATAAAATTTATCTTGAACTGATATACCAACCGTTAATTGAGAAACTTCTCTGCTTAGAATTATACTGTCTTGTTCGAATCTATAAATAGCGTCAGAACTAATTCCAATTACGTGGTTATTAGAATTAACTAATAATTGATTGATACCCGTTGCAGTGCTATTTCCTTTAGCAATGAACCAGTTAGTTCCTTGGTCGTTACTTACATAAATATCGCCATTAGGTTGTGCAACATACCACATATTCCCTGCTTGAGAGAATGCAGTTGTTGAAATAGGTGTTGCTTGAGTCCAAGAAATACCTTCGTTACTAGAACGGAAAATACCTGCAGTACCAACTGCATATAGTGTATTTCCGAATTGATACATTTTTAAAACAGAAGCTGGTCCACTAACATCGTACCAATTAAACCCACCATCGTCGCTTGCATATAGAGATGTATTACCTGTAAATAATTTACCAGTACTGCTGGCAAAAATAAATCTGTAATACAATGAATTAGCAGGGATACCACAAGGTTTAAGTGTTTGGCCTGGTTGTAATTCACTAGTAGCCGAAACATTTACTGTGGCTAAAACTTGACCAGGTTCTAGTGCAGTAATTGTTGCAGTTTGCCCTCCTAATGAACAATTCAATTCCCAATTGAAACTTGCTTTTCCTTCGTTATTAGTATTTTGTGTTATAACTTGTCCGGATGAAGTTTCGAATTTTATGGATTTGTATTTTATAACTTCGTTACCTTTAAGTAATTGAACTACTATAGGTTCGGAAAGGGTACTATTGGGTTCTCCAATTTGTTGGTCACCACTTACAACAATTAGGGTGTAATTTCCGCTAGAGGTTTTATCCTTACACGCAAAAAAGGTGCAAAGAATGAATACCGTGAAAATTAGTTTGATTTTATTCATGGGTGTATTTTTTTCCTTTAATATAAACTGATTGTATATGGTTTGTGGTGAATGTGTAAGGTATAAAACTAATAGACGACATAGGATTTGTTATTATGAAATCAGCTTGTTTACCTACGGTAATAGACCCAGCCATATGATTCCATTCCATTGCTGCAGCAGAGTTTAAAGTAACTGCATTAAATGCTTCTTCAGGTAATAACTTCATTCTGATACAAGCCAATGAAATTATAAATGGAATAGATCCAGATGGTGAAGAGCCTGGATTATAATCAGATGCCATGGCTATAGGTAAGCCACTTTCTATCATTTTACGTGCCGGAGGGTAATGTAAACCTAAGAAAAAGGCAGTTGATGGTAATAGGGTAGGAATGGTATTAGAATCTAAAAGTGTTTCAATTTCTTCATCTCCAGTGCATTCTAAATGATCTACACTAACAGCTTGATGTTTAACACCTACTTGTATACCACCTGAATAATCTAATTCGTTTGCATGAATCTTAGGTTTAAGACCGTATTTAGCCCCTGCATCAAGCATTCTATCGGTTTGTTCTACCGTAAAGAAACCTCTATCGCAGAATACATCAATATAATCTGCTAATTTTTCTGCGGCAATATTCGGAAGCATTTCGTTGATTATAAGGTCAACATAAGCATCAGGATTTGTTTTGAATTCTAAAGGAACTGCATGAGCTCCTAAGAAAGTACTTTTAATATGATGGGGTGTTGCTTCTTTAATTCTTTGAATTACTCGAAGCATTTTAATTTCATCTTTCACGCTTAAGCCATATCCACTTTTAATTTCCATAGCCGTAGTTCCCATGTTGGCCATTTGGCGAACACGAGTCATACTTTGTTCGAAAAGTGAATCTTCGCTTGTTTCAGATAATCTTTTGGCAGATTGTAGAATACCACCACCTTTTTTAGCAATTTCCTCGTAGCTAAGGCCTAATATCTTATCTCTAAATTCAGTTTCTCTCCATCCCGAAAATACTATATGAGTGTGAGGGTCGCAAAATCCAGGTAAAATATATCCACCTTTAGCATCTAATTTTTCAGATTGATTGTAGATTTCAGGATCTAAATCAGATTTTGGGCCAATAAATGAGAATTTTTCGTTTTCAATAAGAATAATAACATTTTCTTGGAAAGGGAAATCTTTCATTTGTTCTCCTTTTACAACAAGAGTATCAGGAGTATGCAAGCCATAAACAGCTTTGGCGTTTTCAATAATAATTCTCATTACTTAATATGGTTATCTACTCTAACGTCTATAATTTTTAAATCGTAAACTAAGGTACTAAATCCTGGTATTTTATCTAAATCGCCTGTTAAACCGAAGGCCATGTGAGAAGGAATAATCACTTTAGCTCTATCACCTTGGTGTAGGTGTTTCAGAGCTTCATGCAATCCACTTTCAACTATATCTTTATCTACAAGTACAGTTTCAGTTTCACCTTCTTCAGTTTTAGAAATAAGGGTACCATCTAAAAGTTCAAGGGTATATTCTAGTTCAACTATATCGCCCGATTCAATTTCTACACCGTCTTCACTATAATAAATTCCATAGCGAACCCCAGTGCCTGTTTCGGTCATGTCCCATTGTTTACGGTGGACAAATTCGTTAATAAGCTCTCTTTCATGTTGACTAATCATTTGATTAGCTTCCATAGCAGGAGCTGTAATATTATCTTTTAGAGGTTCAATAGTTTCATTAATATGTGTTTCATTTCCACATGCGTTTAATAATAACATGCCGATAATGATGTAGATTAAGACAGAGAATTTCATATCTTATTAGGAACGTAATTTTTCAAGATTCATTTTAATAAGCTGGGGAATATTTTTTAGAAGGTATTCAGTTGCAGCAGTAATGTTTCCGTGGAAGGCACCACCAGCGGCATTTTTATGGCCCCCTCCATTAAAATATTCATGAGCAAAAGTATTTACTACAAAATCGCCATGCGAACGGAAAGATAATTTAGTTAGTTCTTCATTAAGTTCGGTAAGTAGAACAGCTGCATTTACGCCTTCAATACCTAAAGCAATGTTTACAAAGCCTTCGGTGTCGCCTTTTTTATACTCAAATCGTTTTAATTCTTCTTGAGAAAGAGCTATATATGCCACTCCAGTCGAGAAATCTACTTGTAATTTTTCAGAAAGAGAATATCCTAATAATTTGGTTCTATTAAGAGAGTTACTATCGAAAATTTCGAGCATAATTTGTTGATGATCGGCACCAGCTTGAAGGAGTTTACCTGCGGTAAGATGAGTTTTTTCGTGCAAATTATGACGGAAAGAACCAGTATCAGTAACTAAACCAGCGTACAAACAAGTTGCTGCTTTAGCTCCAATATTTATTTTAGGGTATAATTTTTGAGCGAATTCATAAACCAATTCACTAGTAGAACTAACGTTAATACGGTGATAGGTGTATGGAGTTTTAATGTCGGGTTCTGGGTGGTGATCGATGAGAACAATCGGACAAGGATTTTTAGCGATGATATTTCCAATTTCATCAATACGTTTTAAGGTATTGAAGTCGAGAATGAAAATTAAATCAGCACTTTCAAGAGCTTGAGTACATTGTTCTTTCATCTTATCAAAGAACCAAATAGATTTAGAGTCTGGTAAGAAACGAAGGAAGCCTGGAAAAGAATCTGGAACAATTACTTTCGCCTGTTTTTGATTTTTGAATAAGATAGAGCGTAAACCAAGAGAAGAACCAATGGCATCGCCGTCTGGATTCTTATGAGATACGATTACAATGTTTTGTGCATTGTTTATAATGTCTGATAGACGAGAAAATTGTTCACTAGTCATGTCCGAATGTTTGGCTATACAAATAAACCTATTATTTTTGTGCAAAAATAGTAAAACACAGGAAAATGTCAGGAAACAGAACTTTTACAATGATTAAACCAGATGCAGTGGCAGATGGTAATATAGGTAACATAATCGCTATGATTGAGAAAGCGGGCTTTAAAATTGTTGCCATGAAGTATACTCGTTTAACAGCTGAATTAGCTGGTAAATTTTATGAAGTACATAGCGCTCGTCCTTTCTATGGCGAATTATGTTCTTATATGAGTTCAGGTCCTATCGTTGCAGCTATCCTAGAAAAAGATAATGCAGTTGAAGATTTTCGTAAATTAATTGGTGCTACTAATCCAGCTGATGCAGCTGAAGGTACTATCCGTAAATTATATGCGAAAAGTATTGGAGAAAATGCAGTACATGGTAGCGATAGCGACGAAAATGCTCAAATTGAAGGTGCATTCTTCTTCTCTCAATTCGAAAGATTCTAATCTTATTTATACGTTTTTATTAAAAAATAGTTGCATTTTAGAATGCAACTATTTTTTTTTAGTTAACCTTTAACTTACTAATCAAAACCAATATAAATGAAACGAATTCGAATACTATAACTAAGAGTATCGTAATTGAATAATATTTAAAACTAATTAATAAGAAATAGCTTGCTGAATATTAGCAAGCTATTTTCATTTTATCTAATTACGTTCACAAAGCCTTCTATACTTTGGTTATTACCATTCATGTGCCTATAAAATATTTTGTAGACATAAGTTCCAGATTCCACGGGCTTACTTATATCATTAAAATGCCCTCCATTCCATCCTTCGTAAATATCATTACTTTGATAAATAAGATTGCCCCATCTATTAAATATTAATAATTCGAATTCATTTAAATAGGTCATTATTGGTCTCCAAACATCGTTGATTCCATCTTGTGGAGTAGGAGTGAATGAATTTGGAATGAATATATGTGCACCAGGTTCAACTTCAACTAATTGAGTTAAACTATCTACGCACATATGGTTATTTACAACTTGAGTGATATAGTAATGTCCACTTTGTGTGAAGTTATGTGTGGTAGGATCACCACTACCAATGAAAAGTCCATTTTCTAAAAAGTACATTACTCCTGTATAATTTTGTGCTGTATTATAAATTTCAAGGGGTGTAATTAGCACTTGTGCCGGACTATTGGTTTCGAAGCCAGGAGTAGGGTATGGATAAACAGTTACTTGCACTTGGTCGGTATTCATACAGCCATTTGCATCGGTTCCAGTAACGGTATAAGTTTGTGTAGTGGAAGGTGAAAAACTTACTCCATTTATTACTCCCTGATCCCAAGTATAAGTTATAGCTCCAGAACCATTAAGGGTTACAT
>DATCKI010000227.1:0-12826 GCA_036562365.1 Bacteroidia bacterium
ATTATAAGTTGGTTAATCCCTTAGGAGTTTGGGGTTAAAATATACTCATAAAAAGCATAAATTAATAGTTGGTTTGAATGTTCCCATTGGTTCCTAGAGGCTAAATGACAAATAACCATTAAAATTATTTCTAGATTCTTAGGACTTCGCAAGAAATATACCTCAAGTTCAGGTATATTTTTTGAAAAACAAATGGATAAGTTTTTTCAAGTGAACTATAAAAATTTAAATATAGCTATTCTGATAAATTATATTAAAATTCAATATAGTTTCAATTTATTTAAAAGTCTGCATATCTTAATATTATGGATTTTTTTATGAAAAAAATAAATAATATTAAATTTGAACTTTCAACTACTTAACTAAAAATATCATGAAAAAACTTTTATTCTCCATTGCCTGTGCATATGGAATAACATTAGGAGTTCAAGCGCAAATTGCTCCACCAGAAATTTTATTTTATAAGTTTAATCGCAACGACGAAAAGGTTGTGAATTATGCTAGTAACCCTCCAGCAGGAACCGACACGGCTCATATAATGGGAAATGTAACCCAAGTAGCAGGTAATAAATGTATTGGTGCCTTGAAAAGTGCTGGTAATACTGCCATGTCTAATTATTTAAATACCCATTGGGTAACGAGTCTTCCACAAGACTTTACAATTTCATTTATTACGAGTGGAATGAATAATACTACAACTACATTTTATGTATTTGGAGATGTAGATTATGGTCAATTTAGATTGTTTACAAATGGAGTAGCTGGAGCAGGAAACTGGATGTTAAGAGGGCCACTTGTTGATCTTATCATACCTAATGCAGCATTAGTTCAATCTACTATGACTACCATAACTTATGAAAGTAGTACACAAGTCTTGAGTGCGTATGTAAATGGTGTACTAAGCAATTCTGTTACAACCAATATTGTACCTGCTGTAGGTTCTACATTTAAAGTTGCAGGTTATGGAAATAATAACGGTTTACCTGCTAATGCCTTATTAGAAGAATTTAGATTTTATTCCAGAGCATTAGCAGCAGAAGAAGTATTAGAACTTTATAATGGTAGTCAGTTCGACTTTTTAGATGACGAATCTTATATCTGTACTCCAGGTGCTGAAATTGTTGTTAAGCCTAATATTACTTTCGATAATTATAACTGGAGTACGGGTTCAACAGATGATTCTATTATTGTTGATTCACCTGGATTATTTAAACTAACTGCATTAAAAGACTGTGTTGTTTATAAAGATTCAGTTGAAGTTATAGAAGGGTTTAATTATGGCCCAGATTTAGATGTAGAATTATGTAATTTTGAATTCCCTTATTCTAGTTCATTTGGAATTGCATACTCTGCACCAGGAACTTACAATGTAGTTATTCCAAATGTTTTAGGTTGCGATTCTATGATTACCCTTAATTTAACAGAAAATCCAAATACCATAGACACTACAATTTCAAGAACTGGAACTAGTTTGGAAGAATTTAGTGCAGTGAGCGGAGCTAATTCATACCAGTGGTACGATTGTAATACCAATACCCCTATTGCAGACGAAACAAATCCTACATTTATAGCAACTAGTAATGGCTCATACTCCGTATTAATAGAAAATGGAACTTGTTCTTATATGTCGCCTTGCTTTGATGTATATACTCTTTCTAACCAAGCATATCAAATCTTTGATTTGAATGTATATCCCAATCCAAGCAATGGTTTATTTTTTATCGATATACCAAAGCAATTTAATTCAGAGTTTGAGTTAAATCTGTATTCAATTACTGGACAAAAAATTCAAACTAAAAACTATGCTACTAGTTCAAAAATTCAAGTTGAATTACAGGTAGAAAATGGTTTGTATTTTATAGAATTGAAAGACAAATTGGGCAATGTAGCACGCCGACAAATTATAAAGAATTAATAATTTGATAAAGAATGAAAAATCCCTGTAACAAAATGCTACAGGGATTTTTTTTTAATTGGATAAATTTATGATATCTTATTTAACGAATTTGCTTGTTACAATATTGTCTCCATTTTGCGTAATACGAATGAAGTATATCCCACTTTTTAAATCTTTCGTAGATAAAGTTAAATTAGATTCAATATCCATTTGTTTAGAATAAATCACAGAACCTTTTACATCAACAATTTCAACATTAGCATTATTAATAGTTGGTAGACCGCTAATATTTAATTCATTTACAACAGGAATTGGGAATAATTGAATTGCATCTACATTAATTTCTTCATTTCCAACATAAGAGTTAATGACAGCAGAAGTTTGAGCAATACAGCCATTTTCATCAACTACTTGTACGGTATAATTTCCTGCTGATAAGTTTAAGAAAATACCTGTTGACGAAGTATCCGTTCCATTTAATACATATACTAAATTACCAGTTCCACCAGTTGCAGAAATTTGAATTCCTCCTCCATTAGGTGTTAATTCTTGTGTAATTTGCAAAGAAGTGATATTAATACTTGGTGGATTTAAGATATTTATCCAAGTAGTATCAGAAGTATTACCACAAACATCTTGTGCAATTACGTAATAAGTACCAGCTGTTAGGTTGTCGTATGTTGCAGTATTCGAGAATGAAATTGAATTAAAATTGAAGTTTAGAGTTTCGCCTGGATTATCTGGTGTTAGGTTAACTTGAGCAGTGTTACCGTTGTGGCAATCAAGAGGAGTAATGTCCACAGTGAAGTCCAAATTAGTACTTGTAGGTATGGCCGTAATAGTAACCACCCCATGTCCAACGTTAGTACCAGCAACATTAACTTGGTTATAACCAATATTAAAGGACCCCCCACCTCCGCCACAGCCAGGAGAGTTACCAGATCCACCGCCAGAGTATCCACCACCAGCGCCACCAACAATCCAACCAGACCCGCTTCCACCACCTCCGAAGCCTCCTACTTGAGTTGTTGTAGTTCTATGGCCTCCATTTACAAAGGCAATTCCTTTGGTATTAGAAGTCCAGCCATTTTCTCCATCGGTATAAAAACCTCCACCTGAACCTGAGTTAAAACTGGCTCCAGGAAGCATTTTCCCACCATTCCCGGCAGTTCCACCTGCTCCACCATTCATACCGTTATTTCCATCGGAGTTAACAGTAGCATGTCGCAATGGATAATCATTATCACTAGAACCTGCACCACCACCTGCAACAATTAAAGGCACCGTTCCATTTTTTTTCACCACAAAGCTAGCTCCACCTCCACCATTTCCAGAACCATTGAGTATAGAAGGACATTCTCCAACTAAAATAAGAAGGGTATCGCCCGGATTAACATCGAAATGTCCAAACATTACAGCACCTTTACCTGCTGTATACAGACTAGAAGAACTTTGTCCACCTGAGGCTCCTTTGGCTTCTATTTCTAGTTTGTAAACACAATCTGGTACAATATAGGTTTCGATTATACCAGAATAATTAAAAGTAGTGGTTTGACTATGCAAAAATCCAGTGCAGCATAGTCCAAGAAACAAGAGTAAATTTCTTTTCATATATTACTTGGTTGTTAGTTGGGTATGAATATAATTAAACTTTGCTAACACTCAAATTATTCGCAAAAAACTCCCTCTAAAATTTAGAGGAATTAAAAAACATTTAAGTATTTAATATTAATTACAAGAAATTTCTTTAGCTACATCTAAGTGAATGCCGTAGAAATTAGCATTAGGAACATTTACAGTTAAGCTACTACCTTTGTAAGTATTAAATTGGCCTGGAGCAGGATTAGATGCAGGAGGAACTGAGCTGTAAGCTTGAATTTTTACAGGTTCAGCAACATTTTGCAATGCCCAAGGACTAGTTAAGTTAATACTAATTTGAACCATATCGTTTCCGTCTGGAGCTGAGAAATCAGCTGTACCAACTAAAATAGTTTGTCCTGCGTAAATATTGATAGATTGAGCAGCACCCAAATAAGGAGTATAAGTTGCCCAATTACCTTGGCTTACATAACGAGGACCAGATACCCAAGCAGTTTCTTCTTGGTAACAAGTTTCTTCTTGAGGTTCGTCGGTACATTCTTGTTTGCAATAGTTAAATTTCATAGCCCAGTTTCCGCCACCAAATCCGGTACCTTCTCCCCAAGCTGTTTCACCTTGAATAACATTACCATTTTTATCACGCTTAACAACTTCAGCATGTGTAGCTACACACATACAAGTTGGTAATGAATTTAGATCTAATGTTAAAGTGTAGGTAGTAGTTCCAACAGCATGGTTTTCATGAAAAGGGAATTGACCAACTTGTGAGTTTCCACCTTTATTGGTAGGGATGGCATTGCAATTTCCTGCAAAATGTGAGTTTTAACCTACTCCCATCCATTATCCATGTTAAAGGTTACATACAAATTGTTTTGGTCGTTACTTACGGTTACAATTCCAGCTTCGTGGTGTTTACCAGCTAATAATCTAACTTCAGTAGGGGTTCCACAAACAGAGGTTGTTTGTGCGCTTTTTTTAGTTGGACTAAAAAAGGTAGATTCTTCTTTTTTACATGAAAAAAGACTAAAAATGCATGCAGAGATAATAAGATACTTTTTCTTCTTTTTTGGGGGTAATTTTTAAGCAAATTTAAATAGAGTATTTTACATTTTATAAGGGGATTTTTCCTGTATTTTGATCTGTATACAAAAAAATAGAGCGATATGTAAACTATATCACTCTATTTAATATTTAGTTTGACTCTCTTTATTTAATTACTTTCACTCCAGGGAATTTAGCCTTATCAAAAGTGAATTGTGCATCAGTAACGCTAACATTAGGAGTTAAGGTCTTTACACCATAGGTATATACACTACCATTTCTTCCTTTAATTACTGCTTTTAATACTTGTTGATTTGCTTCATCCACATGTATAGTTACAATAGTATAATCACGTTTTTTGGGTTCTAATGGATATAAATCTATAATGGTAACTTTTTTACCAGCAATTGTTTCTTGATTTACATATTTTTGTTTGAATCCTTTTTCGTGCAAAGTTAATATAGTAGAAGGGTTAATAGCTTCTTCATCTTGATCATCAACAGATTCAACATTTGCTTCATTATTTGCTTCATTATATGAAGTCACATTTTTGCCATCACAATACACTTTTTGACCAGCAAAATCTAAGAAATATTTAGTTCCTTTAACTATTAATTCACCTTCTTTTTTCTGAGGAGTTTTAGAATTTGGCATAGTAAGTTCGTAAGTAAAACTTACCTTATATGATGAATAAGTTTTAACTTTTGCGCTAACTTTATCTAAAACAGCTTTCGCTTTTGGGTCAACTTGAGCATTTGCGGTTAAAATAACTCCAAGGACACAGGTAAATGCTACGATTAAATTTTTCATATTCCCTTTTTGGTGTTTAATGAGACAAAATTCTATAATTACTTCAAAGTATCCAAAAACTGTTCCAAACTAATTTCGTCTTGATACAATACCTGACGAGGCTTACTGCCCTCACTTGGGCCTACAATACCGGCTGCCTCGAGTTGATCCATTAAACGACCCGCACGATTATAACCTAATTTTAACCTTCTCTGAAGCATACTAGTACTTCCTTGTTGAGTCGATACAATTATTCTTGCTGCGTCTTCAAATAAACTGTCTCTATCATTTATAGAAAATTCGGCTGTCTGTCCATTGTCTTCACCTACATATTCTGGTAATTCAAAGGCTGAAGAATAGCCTCTTTGGTTTCCAATATACTCGGTTAATTCTTCTACTTCTGGGGTGTCAACAAAAGCACATTGCAAACGAATTAAATCGCTTCCTAATGATAATAACATATCTCCTCGTCCAATTAACTGTTCAGCTCCACCTGCATCTAAAATTGTTCTACTATCTACTTTAGACGAAACTCTAAATGCTATACGTGCTGGGAAGTTTGCTTTAATTGTACCAGTAATAATATTTACCGAAGGACGCTGTGTGGCAATAATTAAGTGAATACCAACTGCACGCGCAAGTTGTGCCAAACGCGCTATTGGTAATTCTACTTCTTTACCAGCAGTCATAATTAAGTCGGCAAACTCATCTACAACCAATACTATATATGGTAAAAAACGATGTCCTTTATTCGGATTTAATCTACGAGAAATAAATTTGGCATTATACTCTTTAAGTTGCCGAACCCCTGCATTCTTCAGTAAATCGTAACGCTGGTCCATCTCTATACATAAGGAGTTTAATGTATTAATTACCTTTTGAGTATTGGTAATAATTGCCTCTTCTTCTCCTGGAAGTTTGGCTAAATAATGTCTTTCAATTTTATTGAATAAGGTTAACTCAACTTTTTTCGGATCTACTAATACAAACTTCAGTTGCGAAGGATGTTTTTTGTATAGTAATGAAACTAAGATAGCATTTAATCCAACCGACTTACCCTGCCCTGTTGCACCGGCCATTAGTAAGTGCGGCATTTTAGCTAAATCGGCAACATAAGTTTCATTGCTAATTGTTTTACCTAATCCAACTGGTAAATCGAATGTCGATTTTACAAATTTCTCACTGGTAATTACACTACGCATGCTTACCACTTCTGGAGTTTGATTAGGCACCTCAATACCAATAGTTCCTTTACCTGGAATTGGGGCAATTATACGTATTCCTAATGCTGCTAAACTTAATGCAATATCATCTTCTAAGTTTTTAATTTTAGAAATTCTCACCCCAGGAGCCGGAACTATTTCGTAAAGGGTTACTGTTGGCCCTACTGTAGCCTTAATTTGATCAATTTGGATATTGTAATTGTTTAATGTAGTAACAATTTTATCCTTATTTGCTTCTAATTCTTCTTTATTTATTTTAATACTTCCAGACCCATGTTCCAATAATATACTAGGATCTGGCATTTTGAAGTTAGGTAGATCTAGAGTAGGATCATAAGGAGTTTCTAAATTGAAATCGCCCTCTCCTTCTGGGTCTATATCGTGTATACTTTCTACTACTTTTTCTTCAACACTTTCTTCAATTACAAAAGAAGGTTCTTCTGTAGATTTGCTAGGTTTAGAAGTTTTAGTAGTATCCATATCAAATACAAAAGATTCGCTTTGGGCATCTTCTGTTTCTTGCACTTCATGCTCAGTATCTGAAGGTGGGACTTCAACTTCAGGTGTAAGGTCTAGGTTTGGAGCAATACCAGTTGCAGCACCAGTAACAGGAACAATTGGTACAACTACTCCAGAATTTTCTTCTTCATTATTTTCTGGTTCAACTACTTCCTTTTCAGTAACTTCTTCAGTAATTTCAGGTTCAGGAGTGACAGGGTCTTTAAGGAAGTCAGGAATATTAGATTCTGGTTTAATTTCGTCAACAATAAAAGGATCTTCTTCTACAGAGGGTTCGAAATTAGGAATATCTTTAATTTTCTTTTCGGGAGCGAACATATTAGCGGCCATTCGAGCAGCTTCAGCCATCAAATCTTCTTCAGATTTTCCTGCATCTTCATCTTCGTCGGCTACAACTTGGTCTTTAGCTGCACGTTTAAAGTTAGAAGGTTTCCATTTTTCAATAAAATTAGTTACAAACGCAAAAGACATATTGAATGCGATAATTCCATAAATGCCTATACTCAAAAGTAAAAGGAACCAAAGTCCAACTCTACCAATCCAGCCTGAAATAATTTGTTCCATACCCCATCCAAAGCGTCCATGGAGCACGTCCAAGGAATTGCCATCAGGAATAATTGCTGCTAAAAGAGTGCTTAACCAAACATAACCACTTAAACTCATAAGAATAAGTTTAAGTTGGCTGATGTATTTAGTACCAGTAAGTAAGTTCAAACCAGTAAGCATAAAAACAGGAACCAGAATAAAAGCTCCAATACCTAAATGCATAACTAAGAAATGCGAGATATAAGCACCTAATTTACCAGCCCAGTTTTTAACAGGTTCAGAGTCATCGCCATGTATAAAGCTTTGATCATAGGTGTATGTAAAGTAGAAAGAAAGAAGAGCAACAAATAAGAAAAGCGAGAATGCAACAGAAAGCAGACCTATAATTTTCCAAGTTCTTTCATCTTTTTTCAATTTAGATAACTTAGAAACTGATTTAGGCTTAGCTTTAGTTGACTCGTTTTTTTTCTCTGATTGAGAAGTTTTTGAGTTCGTTTCAGTCTTTTTATTTTTATATGTATTTTCCTTTGCCATGAATCAATATTATTCCAAAGTACAAATGTACATTTACAAAAAACGCCTGAGATTAGAAATTGGTATAGAATATACAAAACCAATTGTTAATAACCAAAAAGGCAAGAAAAGTGAATAGCATTGAAAAAGGTTAGGAAAGCCAAATAAAAAGTCGTACTTTTGCACGCTTAAATTTAAAAGGTACAAATGATTACTGTCAGCAATTTAGAGTTACGTTACGGAAAACGTGTTTTGTTTGAAGATGTTAACTTGAATTTCACTCCAGGGAACTGTTATGGAGTTATTGGTGCCAATGGTGCAGGTAAGTCTACATTTTTAAAGATTTTATCAGGCGAAATTGAAAGTACCACAGGTAAGGTTTCGATTTTACCAGGTGCTCGTATGGCTGTTTTGAAACAGAACCACTACGAATTTGACGATTTTACTGTGCTAGATACTGTTATTATGGGCCATAAAAAGCTATACAGTATCATGAAGGCTAAGGATGAAATTTATGCTAAACCAGATTTCTCTGATGAAGATGGTATAAAAGCTGCTGAATTAGAGGCTGAGTTTGCAGAAATGGAAGGTTGGAATGCCGAAAATGACGCTGCTACCTTATTAAGCGGACTTGGTGTAAAAGAAGAGGTTCACTATAAATTAATGAAAGATATTTCTGGTAACGAAAAAGTACGTGTATTATTAGCACAAGCTTTATTTGGTAACCCAGATATTCTTTTACTGGATGAGCCTACGAACGACTTAGACGTTGAAACTGTAATGTGGTTAGAAGATTTTATTATCGACTTCCCTAATACAGTTATCGTAGTATCTCACGACCGTCACTTCTTAGATACGGTGTGTACCAATATCGTAGATATTGACTTTGGTAAAATCCAAATGTACACTGGTAACTATTCTTTCTGGTATGAGTCGTCTCAATTAGCTGCTCGTCAACGCTCTCAACAAAACAAAAAAGCTGAAGATAAGCGTAAAGAGTTAATGGAATTCATTGCTCGATTCTCGGCAAATGCAAGTAAAAGCCGTCAAGCTACTAGCCGTAAAAAATTATTAGAAAAAATTAATGTAGAAGATATTCGTCCTTCAAACCGTCGTTATCCTCACATTCACTTTAAACAAGAACGTGAAGCTGGTGATCAAATCTTATTAGTTGAAAATCTTGCTAAATCTATTAATGGTGAGGTTATCTTTAAAGATATTAGCTTCAATGTGCGTAAAGGGGATAAAATTGGTTTTATTTCTAAAGAACCTATTGCCGTTACTACCCTATTCGAAATTTTAAATAATGAAGCTCAAGCTGATTCTGGTGAATTTAACTTTGGTGTTACTATAACTACAGCTTATTTACCACTTGATAATAGTAAATACTTTAATAACGATTATAACCTTATCGATTGGTTACGTCAATTTTCAGTGGAAAAAGACGAAACATTTATTCGAGGTTTCTTAGGTCGTATGTTATTCAGTGGTGAAGAGTCGCTTAAAAAGTCTAATGTTCTTTCAGGTGGTGAAAAAGTGCGTTGTATGATCTCAAGAATGATGCTTCAAAATGCAAACTTCTTAATTTTAGATGAACCAGTTAACCACTTAGACCTTGAAAGTATTACAGCTTTCAATAATAGCTTAAAAGAATTCGAAGGTACCATTTTATTCACTACACACGACCATGAGTTTATGAACTCTGTAGCGAATAGAATTATCGAATTAACTCCAAATGGAATTATAGATAAAGAAATGACTTACGATGAATATATCGTAGATCCAAATATTAAAGCGCTTCGCGAGAAAATGTACGGAGCAGTAAAAGCATAAAACGAAAAAAGGCCTCAATTCGAGGCCTTTTTTTTGTAGTATTATTTATTTTTTATCTTTTTCTTTCCCGTTTAGCTTAAGAAAATAAACTGCATGCTCTAGCATAGCTGGTAAAATAATTGTTTTGCTACCTGGCACAAAGTAAAAATCGGCTGGACCTTGAAAGTTTATATCAGGATATAATTGACTAGCCTTATTAAAACGCACGTCGTATTGCCACAGCTTTCCAACAGGTTTTGCTTCTGTTCCCCAATCGGTAAAATAATATTTACCAAAGGTAAAGTAGATACCATCAAAAAAGCCTGAATTTGATACGCGTTGAACTTCTCCAGTTCTTAAATTAAAACGACAAACATATCCCGGTTTATTTCCACTACCATATCCTGCAACATAAAGATTATCCGATAAGTTATCAATAGCCATTCCATTTGGGCCATCAATTAAACCTTGAGTATCGTAAGCTCTAGTTGTATCTTGTAGTAAATCTATTTCATAGATTACATTAATATCTGTAGCAGATACATAGATGGTAGTTTCGTCTTTAACAACAATATCGTTTAAGAATTTAGTTTCTGGAAACTCTTTAGACCAAATAACCTTTTTAGTTTTTAGACTTACAACTAATACTCTATTTACGTCGGCAATCCAAAGATTTTCTTGTAGAACTGTAAGTCCTTTAGGACTATTCAATTTAATATGAGGTAAGAAATTAGTATCTAGAACCGCTCCTGTTTTAGATAATCGCGTAATAAACCCATCGCTATCGGTAGCCATAGGTTTTAGTTCTTTACCTAAATTAGAAACATAATAATATTTTAAATCACTTGTAACACTTTCTGGATGTTGAAAAACTCCGCTCACCTTCTTCGTTACTGTTTGGGCAAAAACAGCATTTACGAAAAGTATAGTTGGTATAATGATTAATAATCTTAGGTTCACAGGAAAAATTCTAATTAGGTTAAAGTTAATGATTTTAGCTTCTTTTCAAAAAATAACGGTGAAAAATTGGCTATAGTATTTAATTAGCAGGTTGCATTTTAATCATTTCATAAATGATATAAACCAAAGAGAATAAAGCGCATAGACCTAATATAATTCTAATTAGGAAGCCACTTTTAATTTTCTCATATCGTTTATATTTTCTATAATCCATAATTATGCAAGCATATCAGTCATAGTAAAAACCCCTTCTTTACCATTCAACCATTCAGCTGCTAAAACAGCGCCAGAGGCAAAACCTTTACGTCCGAAGGCCTCATGTTCAAGCATAATTTTATCTTCTTCGCTGGTCCAAATTACTCTATGAGTTCCAGGAACCTCACCTTCTCTATACGAATAAATAGGAAGATTAGTTTCTGAAGCATCATTTAATTTCCATTTAGCATAGGCTTCATGGTTTTCTATAATTCCTTCAGCAGTTGTTATACCTGTACCAGAAGGTTCATCTAATTTATGAATATGATGTACTTCTTCAATTTTAGCTTTGTATTGAGGATTAGCATTCATTAATTGAGCTAATTGTTTATTTAGCTTCCAAAATAAATTCACACCTACACTAAAATTAGTAGCATAAAATAAAGCAGCTTTATTATGTAAAGTTCTAGATTTGATTTCTTCAAACTCGGAATACCACCCTGTAGTACCTACTACAACAGGAACTTTATTATCTATGCAAAAATTAATATTTTCAACTGCAAATTCAGGTCTAGTAAATTCTATAACCACATCAGCTTCTTTAAGTAATTCGGGACTTAAATCTCCCCTATTACTTTTACTGATTTTCCATGCTATACTATGACCTCGTTCAATGGCTATTGCTTCAATGGTTTTTCCCATTTTACCATATCCTAACAATCCAATTTTCATATTAGCCTTTTTTTAAAAAACGTAAATCACGTATAAATGGATAAAGGATATTCATATCCTTTTTGAAATTATCAAAATCAGAAGTTTGAATACTAACGAAGTAATAATTGCTAATTTTAGGATCGAAATGCAAACAAACAAAAGAGCGATAAGGTTCGCCGACGCCATTAATATCGCAAATAGCATAGTAACGAGTATATAAAATATCGTTAACTTCGCCTTGTTCAATTAAAGTCATACGGCCTTCTTTTTCAGCAATACTTAATTCATTATCTAAATGTTCTTTTTCATCTAAAGTTGGAATTTTCTTAGATGCAAAAGCCATGAATTTCAAGGTAGTTATATCATCCTTATCGTATTCTCCATAAATTTCGAAACCATTATTAATTGTTTCAGAGTAATTCACTTCATAACCTGCAGAGTCAGGATAAGTAATAACGATATTATCTTCGATAGTGTCGGTAATATAGGCAATGTCGATTACAGGTTGAAACTCGTAAATACGAACGAAATTACTATCTGTAGATACAGGTTGAACATCGGAGTTTGACTTATTTCCGCAAGAAGCAACAAAAGCACCTAATACTACTAAATAGAATAGTTTTTTCATTATTCAGCTATTACGAGGTTATAAGATTTTTTACCTTTTTGTACCAGAATGAATTTACCATTTAATAATGCATTAGCATTAATAATTTCGGCATCTCCTACTTGAGTTTTATTTACAAGAACCCCATTATTCTGGAACATTCTTCTAGCCTCCCCTTTAGAAGGGAAGATTTGAGTTAATTCAGCCACCAATTGAAGAGCATTTACCCCATTTTCTATATCCGCTTTATTCACCTTAAATTGAGGTACTCCTTCGAATATATCTAAGATTTCTGACTCTGATAAAGCTTTCAATCCTTCAGCTGTTCCTTTTCCAAACAGAATATCAGATGCAGCTTGAGCTTTTTGTAAAGCTTCTTTAGAGTGGATCCAAACAGTTACTTCTTCAGCT
>DATCKI010000239.1:0-9169 GCA_036562365.1 Bacteroidia bacterium
GTTAGTCCAACCGAAACTACCGAATATAGTGTTACAGTTCGAGATAGTTGTGGTAATAATATAACCAGAAAAATTAAAGTTACGGTATTGTCTCCTCAAGCTCAATTTACATACGCCTATGTAGATAATCCAACCATTCAATTCTTCGATCAAAGTTCTGAAGATGTAACTCAATGGCACTGGTACTTTGGTGATGGCGATACTTCATCTTTAATCGACCCATTACATACTTACCAAGATACGGGAATACATATCGTTACTTTAATTGTAGAAAACGCTTATGGTTGTGCCGATACAATTCGTAAACCTGTGAGAGCATATCCTCCATTCAAATATTATATCCCGAATGCCTTTACTCCAGAAGGGAATAGTATAAATCCATACTTTAATGGTAAAGGAGAAGGATATATTCAACAAAAAATGCTTATCTTTAACCGTTGGGGCGAAAAGATTTACGAATCTGATGAGCTCCATGGTAGAGGCTGGGACGGTACCTCAAGGGGTGTCCCAAGTCCAATTGAAACCTACGTGTATAAAATTCAACTCCTAACTCCAGCTGGTATTAAACATGATTTCATTGGACACGTAAATCTTCTACGCTGATGGTTAGAAAACTAGTCAACCTCTTCACCTTAGTTACCATTTTATGTGTAACTCATTCCCTCAATGCTACGCATATTGTGGGCGGTGAAATGTATTACGATTATTTAGGGAATAACCAATACAGAATTACACTTAAGGTTTATAAAGACTGTAGTCCGGGTGTTACTACACCATTCGACGACCCTGCTTATCTCACTATTTTCAACTCTAATAACATTCCCATTCAGACTTTG
The DNA here is from genome assembly GCA_036562365.1 of Bacteroidia bacterium. Classification (GTDB taxonomy): domain Bacteria; phylum Bacteroidota; class Bacteroidia; order CAIKAF01; family CAIKAF01; genus JACVCJ01. Next base: position 837 of record DATCKI010000239.1, read on the forward strand.
CAACTGAATTTACCCCCAATTAATAATGTACCATTCACACCAGGGAACCCATGCTTTATAGCCCCTCCCAATGTATGTGTACAAGAAGCCATTTATACTACCGTTGTTACGCTTACCGCCTCACCTATGGGCTATACTTTTGCCTATCAACGCTGTTGTAGAAACAATACTATCCTTAATATTATAGATCCAGGTGGTACCGGCGCAACTTATATGGAAACTGTTCCTAATAATGCAATTGCACCTAACAATAGTAGTCCGCGCTTTAAAAACTTCCCTCCTATCGCATTATGTGTTGGAGATTCTTTAATTTTCGACCACTCGGCAACAGATCCAGATGGCGACTCATTGGTGTACGAATTCATAGCTACCTATGATGGTGCCACTGCAGCTAATCCTATGCCTATGACAGCCTCTAGTCCGCCTTTCACTCCTATTCTATTCCAAGCCCCTTTTTCGGTTAATAACCCTATAAGCTCAAACCCTCAAGCAAGTATAGACCCACATACAGGAATCCTTAAAGTTTATCCAACTCAACAAGGACAATTCGTTGTTGGTGTAGTTGCTAAAGAATATAGAAATGGAATCCTTATTGGTACACACATGCGCGACTTTCAATTCAATGTTACGCAATGTGCCGTTAATACTGTTGCGCAATTCAATATTCCCTCTTTTGCTAATAATATGAACGGAAGCAACTTTGTGAGCTGTGGACAACTTCAAGTTACTTTCGATAATACCAGTCTTAACTCTTCTTATTACCATTGGGATTTTGGTGTACCAGGTACCAACACCGACGTAAGTTCAGCTTTCGAACCTACTTTTACCTTCCCTTCTTTTGGGACCTATAATATAATGTTGGTTACTAACCCTGGTTATTTCTGTGCTGATACTACCTATCAAACTTTAATTATACGTCCTGAATTCGACCCTCAAATTAATAATCCTGCCCCACAATGTTTATTAAATAATAGCTTTAATTTTACGGCAGGAGGAACTTATGAACCAGCTGCCACCTTTACATGGAACTTTGCTGGGCCAGTAAACACGCCTACCGCAAATGGTATTAATGTAAATAATATTAGTTGGAGTGATTGGGGAGATTTTACGGTAACACTTACAGGCAATCAATACGAATGTCAAGAAATCAGGACTACTACGATTAAGGTAATAGGACCTATTACACCAAGTTGGGAAATAGATACCTCTATGGGCTGTGTGCCACATACTGCTTACTTTACCTATACGGGAACTAATAGTAATGCCTCTCCAACTTATTTATGGAATTTTGGCAATGGCCAAACTAGTAACTCTCCAAATCCAAGTGTCTTATATAATGTACCTGGTATATACGATGTTTCCTTATTTATACACGACCCAACCGGTTGTACTAAAGACACCTTATTATTATTACCACAAGCAATAGTAGTAAACGATGTTCCAACTGCCGACTTCATTTTAACACCAGAAACGGCAAGTGTGTACTTATCTTTAATTCGCTTCTTCGATCAATCGATAGATGCCGAAACTTGTTTATACGATTTTGGCGATGGCACTACCTCGACACAATTTAATACAACACATGAATATTTAGACGGAGGTAGATATTGGGTAACACAAACCGTAACTAATTTGGCAGGATGTACAGATACAGCCATGAAACCGGTTTATATAAAACCAGAATATTCCGTTTTTGCACCGAATACCTTTTCACCGAATGGAGATAATAAAAATCCAACTTTTGCAGTAAAAGGTATAGGAATAGACTCCTTCCACATCTTTATATTTAACAGATGGGGCGAGAAAGTCTTTGAATCTGATGATATCAAAGTACAATGGAATGGTAGAAAACATAATAAAGAAGACAATCCTATTTCGCCAATAGGAACCTATGTTTACCGCATAGTAACTCGCGATGTATTTGGAGAACAGCACGAGTATTTTGGTCACATCAACTTAATACAATAAGCTACTTTCGTAGAGAGTAACGTCGAATATTCGGCTAAAGTGTTTGCAGATATGAGCTTTAACTTCGGCCATATCAATTTCGCGACCAACTTCAGCTTGAAGTGAAGTAACACCTTTATCAACTATACCACAAGGGACAATAAGGTCGAATTTAGAGAGGTCGGTATTAATATTGAACCCGAAGCCGTGCATAGTAATCCACCGGCCCATATGCACTCCCATAGCACAGATTTTACGTGCGCGAGTAGGATTTTCAACATCGACCCAAACACCGGTAAGCCCTTCCATACGACCAGCCTTTACACCATATTCGGCGCAAGTGCTTATAATAACATCTTCTAAATAGCGCATGTACTTATGTACATCGGTAAAGAATTGTTCTAAGTCGAGTATAGGGTAACCTGTAATTTGTCCGGGCCCATGGTAAGTGATATCTCCACCACGGTTGATATGAAAGAATTCAATACCTTCTTTACTTAAAATATCACTTTTAACAAGCAGGTTATCTTCGCTTCCACTTTTACCTAGAGTGTACACATGGTTATGCTCGCAAAGCAAAAAATAATTGTCGATTGGCAGGGTATTTTCTTTGTTGGAACGATTGTGAATTTTAAGCTCATTTGATTTTTGGAACAATTTACTTTGTAAATCCCATGCTTCACTATAAGCTATTTGTCCACAATCTTTAAATAAAACCTCTTTTGACATTATTTTAGTCCCGCTAGGGTCATTTTTAACGAATCAATTACTTTGATATCCATAGCATCAACTTCGTTCATATCAGCCAGATACATACTTGCCCAATCGCCAGCATGTATTAAATAGAATATCTTTTGAAGCAGAGTTTTACCTTCAGCTTCCCAGCGCATGATTCTGGATGTATATTTAGAAACTTCTTGAATACAATATTGGGTTCTCTCCTTATTTCTATAGTATCCATCAGGATCAGTAATAAAGAGTACGGCATGATTTTCAGATTTATTTGCCCAACCTACTAATTCATTATGATTCATTTCTGGAATCACATGATGCCAACAAAGCATTTTAGAATTTTCATTTATTTGTTGGCGTAGGCGTATAGTAACTCCTTCCATATGACTTTCGGAATAGATAATCGGGATAGAGTTTCTAAGGAATTGAGCAATTTTTTCGCCTTGAGCTTTACATTTTTCTTTATTCTGCGTAATGAAAGTAGGAATTTCAGCTCTTTCATCAATAAGACTTTGAGGCAATACTTGATGAAAAGCAAGTACCGTCATTAATTGATATAAAGAATAGCCTAAACAAGCTCTTGGTTGATAACCTTTAGGTAAGAGAATAATATCTAAATTATGTTCTTTAGCCATTTCTTCGAACTTACCTCCACTTGTAATAATAACCACTTTAGCTCCTTTACGAAGAGCTTCTTCTGCACAAGCTATTGTTTCTTCGGTATTACCGGAATAAGAAGAAGCAATGAATAAAGTATGTTTATTTACAAACTTAGGGCAGAAATAGTCTTTATTTACTGTTACTGGGATAGAGCTGTTAGTTTTAGCTAATTCAGACACTATAGTAGCACCAATACCACTACCACCAAGACCAGCAATTAACACATTGTGAATTTCAAATTCACTTTTATGCAAGCTAGCTTGTTTACTTATCTGTTCAGCGTCTGAAAGTTGGGCATCAAAATTTGCTACCCAAGTGTGCATATCACTCATGATCGGGTTAAATTAAACACTTACTACAATTGAGCAAGTGCAACATCTTTTTCAACTTTTAAATTACCAATAATAAACTCTTGTCTTTCTGGAGTATTTTTACCCATATAGAAAGTCAATAAGTTCTTAATATTAAGATCTTTGCTTGTCATTACAGGCTCTAATCTTATATTTTTCCCAATAAAATTACGGAATTCATCTGGCGAAATCTCACCAAGTCCTTTGAATCGTGTAATTTCTGGGTTAGGACCTAAATCCAATATTGCTTTTTTGCGTTCTTCGTCTGAATAACAATAACGGGTTTCTTTCTTATTTCGTACACGGAATAGTGGAGTTTGTAGGATATATAGATGCCCTGCCTTCACTAATTCTGGATAGAATTGTAAAAAGAAACTAATTAAAAGCAAACGTATGTGCATACCGTCCACATCGGCATCGGTTGCAATAACTATGTTATTATAACGAAGGTTTTCAATTCCATCTTCAATATTCAATGCATTTTGAAGCAAATTGAATTCTTCGTTTTCGTAAACGATTTTTTTAGTCAAACCAAATACATTTAAAGGCTTACCCTTTAAACTAAATACGGCCTGAGTAGAAACATTACGCGCCTTGGTGATAGAACCAGATGCCGAATCACCCTCCGTTATAAACAACGTGGTTTCTAAACGTTCTGGTTTATTCGTATTAAAATGCACCTTACAATCTCTTAATTTACGATTGTGAATAGCTGCTTTTTTTGCCCTATCACGAGCTATTTTACGAATACCACTAAGTTCTTTACGCTCTTTTTCGCTCGCTAGAATCTTCTCAAGTATCATATTACCTGTTTCTAGGTTACGTCTTAAGAAGTTATCTAACTCATTTTTTACAAAATCATTTATGAATGTACGTACGGTTTCTCCATCTGGAGCCATATGCGTACTACCTAATTTCGTTTTGGTTTGCGACTCAAATACTGGCTCAACTACACGTACACTTACTGCTGCTATAATACCATTTCTTACATCACCTGGATCAAAATCCTTTTTGAAATAAGCATTTAATGTTTTTGCAACTGCTTCACGGAAGGCCGCTTGATGCGTTCCCCCTTGAGGTGTAAACTGACCATTTACGAAGCTATAATATTCCTCGTTATACTGGTTACCGTGAGTCATGGCAATTTCTATATCCTTACCCTTTAAGTGGATAATTGGATACATGGTTTCGCCATTTATATTGTTCTCTAATAAATCTAATAATCCATTTTTAGAGAAGAATTCTTTTCCGTTAAGTACTAAGGTAAGTCCTGGATTTAAATACGCATAGTTCCATAACATCTTCTCTACATACTCTAAGCGGTATTTATAGTTAGCGAAAATTTCTGGATCTGGAACAAATTCCGTTTCTGTACCTTGCAATTCGTTCGGCTCGCAATCAACTATTGGATGATCTTTTAAAATCACCCCTTTTACGAATTCGGCAACTTTGGTTTTACCTTCACGAGTACTTTTAATAACGAAATGCTCACTTAAAGCATTCACCGCCTTTGTACCCACACCATTCAAACCTACCGACTTTTGGAAAGCAGCACTGTCGTACTTAGCTCCTGTGTTTATCTTACTAACACAATCTACAACTTTACCTAAAGGTATACCACGCCCATAGTCGCGAACCTTTACTTTCCCTTCTTCAATTTTAATATCAATTCGACGTCCGTTACCCATAACGTGCTCGTCGATAGAGTTGTCTATTATTTCTTTTAAGAGGATATAAATACCATCGTCTTGCGCCGACCCATCACCTGTTTTACCTATGTACATACCAGGACGCAAGCGTATATGCTCGTTCCACTCCAGGGTCTTAATATTATCCTCACTATATGCTACCTTTTTTTCCTCTGCCAAGGCTTCCTCCTTTTTATTTGGGATACAAAATAAAACAATTTTTTCGATTTTAGTAGTTCACTTTTTAAGTGACAAAAATTTTCTCTACTACTAATGAGATTTTGCTGATGCCCTTCTTAAACGATCGTTGATTGCTGCCCCTATCCCCTTATCTTCAAGATATTCAAAAACAGCTACATCCACATCTAAACTATCTAATTTACGTAGGCTTGCAAAAAGATTGTGTGCAGCTTCGTATAAATCGCCGCTTTGAGATAAAACTAAACAATTTTTATTAAGCAGTTTCGCTGAACTTTCTTGTAAACTAATTTGCCCAATTCTATCCGATGCATAGGTTTTTAACGCCTCCTCAACCGATATATTTAACAGCTTCACCTTGGGAGCGTAATGCATCTTTAGCTGACCTGGAGCTTGCGGATTAGAACTTGTATTCAATTTACGTTGAATTGGCCCCACCACTTCTTCAATCTCGGTTACAGCTAAACTTCCTAAACGGTACAGAACAGGCTCATCTCCTTCAAATCCTATTATTGTACTTTCTATGCCTCGTTCGCAAGAACCTCCATCCAGTATATATGCTGGTTTATCTCCCAGCGAATCGGCCACATGTTGGGCACTGGTCGGACTTACATAGCCAAATGGGTTTGCACTTGGTGCTGCTAATGGAAAATCGAGTTTAGATAATAGCTCTAAAGTTAAGGGATGACTGGGAATACGCACTCCAACAGTTTCTAGTCCCGAGGTTACATCGTATGGCACATGACTTGCCTTAGGTAAAACCATAGTTAATGGCCCTGGCCAAAAATTTGTGGCTAATAATTGAGCTTTAGGCGGAAAATAACTAATGAGCGATTTTACTTTCTCTAGGCTATCAACGTGCAAAATTAAGGGATCGAAAGAAGGCCTATTCTTTATTCTAAAAACCGATGCAACGGCAACACTATCGAATGCATTAGCGGCTAAACCATATACCGTTTCTGTTGGAATACCTACACATTTCCCTTCCCTTAAATATTTCTCTGCTAAGTCTATATCCTTGCCTATATTTTCCACAGTGCAAAGGTAATATTTTGTTTCTGAATTAAGGGCTATGTTTATCGTTCCTACTTCTATAAAAATACCTCTACCTTACTAAACGAAAAACTTGAGAAAAAGCTTTGCTTTCACACTTAATAAAGAAATTATTTTTCTTCGGAGGTCAACTACTTTTCAGAAAATATGCAGGAAGAGTAGATTTCTAGTTCAATTACATTATTTTTGCAGCAATTTCTATAAGATCAGATTTTATAATGAAACTATCATACAAACAATTATTAAAGTACTTGCCAGAAAACTTAAGCGTAGAAAAAACCGCTGAAATCTTAACTCTTACAGGTCTTGAAGTGGAAGATATATTCACCTATGAGTCGGTAAAAGGAGGATTAAAAGGTTTAGTAATTGGTAAGGTTTTAGAAAAAGAGAAACACCCAGATGCCGATCGCTTAAGTGTTACTAAAGTAGATATTGGTACTGGCGAAACTTTGCAAATTGTTTGTGGAGCTCCAAATGTTGATGCCGGACAAACGGTAGTTGTTGCAACTGTAGGAACTACATTGTATACGGAGAGTGGAGAATCTTTTGTCATTAAAAAATCAAAGATTCGTGGAGTTGAATCTATGGGAATGATTTGTGCGGAAGATGAGATTGGACTTGGAACATCGCACGATGGTATTATGGTTCTTCCAAACGATATCAAAATTGGAACTCCAGCGGCAGAATATTTTAATATTAGTTCTGATACTATTATTGAAATTAACATTACTCCAAACAGACCTGATGCAGCTTGTCATATTGGTGCAGCACGAGATATAGTTGCTTTCTTAGGTATAGAAAAAGATGGATTAAAGGTTCAATTGCCAGAAGTAAATGCTATTCCAATTCCTAATGAAGCATCGCCAATTACAGTTGAGGTTCAAAATAATAACGATTGCATTCGTTACTCGGGCTTACATTTGAAAAATGTAAAAGTTGCAGAATCTCCAGAATGGTTAAAGAATTTCTTATTGGCTATAGGACTTAGACCTATTAATAACGTAGTGGATATTACCAACTTCGTTTTAATGGAAACTGGTCAGCCTCTACACGCTTTTGATGCAAATAAAATTGCAGGTAAAAAAGTGGTAGTAAGAAATGCGAAGGAAGGTGAAAAATTCATTACACTTGATGGGGTTGAGAGAACTTTAGAAGCTAGTAATCTAATGATTTGTGATGCTGAAAAACCTATGTGTATGGCTGGGGTATTCGGCGGATTAGATTCTGGTACTAGCATGGAAACTACAGAAATCTTTTTAGAAAGTGCTTGTTTCTTCCCATCATCTATACGTAAAACTTCGAAAAAACACGGCTTAAAAACAGATTCATCGTTCCGTTTTGAGCGTGGAACAGATCCAGAAGGAACTATATATGCACTAAAAAGAGCTGCTGCATTAATTCAAGAATATGCAGGTGCAACCATAGAAAGTGGCATTATTGATATTTATCCTAGTCCAGCTGAAGACCGTATTATTACCTTGCGTAAAGCTAAAATAGAAAGCGTATTAGGAATGAATATTCCATGCGATGTATGTAGCAAAATTTTAATGGGATTAGGCATTGAAATTTTGGAAGAAAATTCAGAATTATTCAAAGTAAAAGTTCCATTATTCAAGGTTGATGTTACTCGCGAAATTGACCTAATTGAAGAATTAGTTCGCGTATATGGATTAAATAATGTTCCTTTAGATAAGCATATTGCTTA
>DATCKI010000258.1:0-5094 GCA_036562365.1 Bacteroidia bacterium
GGTTTGGGGTGACCTATAGAGAAGACAAAGCCGGAGTACAAGAAAACTTAAAGGCCTTAACCGAATCGGGAGAATATCCTAATAAACTTTGGTAAGAGAACTAATAGAAGTATAAGAAAAATCTATACCAAATAATTGTGATTTTTTTCCCCTATTTAAGTGATAAAACATATCTTTGCACAACTTATAAACAACAATTTGTATGAGCCAGGACATCTTTGGAATTAAAAGAGAATTAACCAGCAGTAAAGGTACATTTGGCTATTATTCATTAGCTGAATTACAAAAACAAGGCTATAACATTGAAAAGTTGCCATTTTCAATTCGCGTATTATTAGAAAACGCATTACGTAATTATGACAATTTCGCCATTACCCGCGAAAATGTAGAAACCATTTTAAATTGGTCGCCAAAAGCAGTTGACAAGGAGATTCCTTTCAAACCTGCTCGTGTGTTGATGCAAGACTTTACAGGTGTACCTGCGGTAGTAGATATCACCTCTATTCGTGCAGAGGCTGTACGTAAAGGCAAAAAAGGAAGTGATATCAATCCATTAGTTCCAGTAGATCTAGTGATTGACCACTCTGTACAAATTGATTATTTTGGAAATAATAGCGCATTAAAAAAAAATATGGAATTGGAATACGAGCGTAACAACGAGCGTTACCAATTCTTAAAATGGGCTCAAAAAGCTTTCGATAACTTCTCTGTTGTACCTCCAGGAATGGGTATCTGTCACCAAGTTAACCTTGAGTATTTATCTCAAGCTGTTATTACTCGCGACGGATTAGCTTTCCCTGATACTTTAGTAGGTACCGACTCACACACTCCAATGGTTAACGGTATTGGTGTTATTGCATGGGGTGTTGGTGGTATCGAAGCGGAAGCTGCACTTTTAGGTCAGCCTCTATTCTTCGTTATGCCAGAAGTTATCGGTCTTAAATTGACTGGTAAATTACCTGAAGGTGCTACCGCTACCGATATGGTATTAACCATTACTCAATTATTACGTAAATATGGCGTAGTTGAAAAATTCGTTGAGGTATTTGGTCCTGGTCTAGATAACCTAAGCGTTCCTGACCGCGCTACTATCTCTAACATGTCTCCAGAATTTGGTTGTACGGTATCTTTCTTCCCTATCGACGATCAAACTCTTGACTATATGCGCAAAACAAACCGTGCTGAAGACCAAGTTCAATTGGTTGAAGCATATTGTAAAGCGAATATGTTATGGAGAGAAAACGAAGATAAAGTTGAATATACTCACGTTTTAGAATTAGATCTTTCTACAGTTGTTCCAACTGTTTCTGGTCCTAAACGTCCTCAAGATAAAATCGTTCTTGCGGAGCTTAAACAAGCTTATAATGCAAGTTTAGAAAAAGACTTCGGAAGAACTGCAGCTACTTCTAAATCTATACCAGTTACAGATGCAGAAGGAAATAGCTACGAATTGAAAGATGGTGATGTTGTAATCGCTTCTATTACTTCTTGTACCAACACATCTAACCCAAGCGTTATGATTGGTGCTGGTTTAGTAGCTAAAAAAGCTCGCGCTTTAGGTTTACAACCTAAACCATGGGTTAAAACTTCATTAGCACCTGGTTCTCGTGCCGTTACTGATTACTTAATCAAAGCTGGCTTATTAGAAGAATTAGAAGCAATGAAATTTAACCTTGCTGGTTACGGTTGTACAACTTGTATTGGTAACTCTGGACCTCTACCAGATGCTGTTGCTGCCGCTGTTGATAATGGCGACTTGATTGTTACCTCGGTACTTTCTGGTAACCGTAACTTCGAAGCTCGTGTTCACCCTCAAGTGAAAATGAACTTCTTAGCATCTCCTATGCTTGTAGTTGTATACTCTATCGCAGGTACTGTTAATATGGATATCTTCAACGAACCTATTGGTACCGATAAAAACGGTAACCCAGTATTTATGAAAGATATTTGGCCAAGCGATAAAGAAATTGCTGAAGCAGTTCACGCTAGCGTTACGAAAGATGCCTTCGCTAAAGAATACGCTAAAGTATTTGAAGGTGATGATTCTTGGAAAAACTTACAAGCTCCAGAAGGTGAAATCTTCGACTGGAACCCAGAATCTACTTATATCGCTGAAGCTCCATTCTTCAATAATTTATCAGAAACTGTTAGTGAACCAACTGATATCGAAGGTGCTCGCACTTTATTAGTATTAGGTGATTCAATTACTACTGACCACATCTCTCCTGCGGGTTCTTTCAAAGAATCTACTCCAGCGGGTAAATATCTAAGCTCTAAAGGTGTGGCTAAGGCAGACTTCAACTCTTATGGTTCTCGTCGTGGACACCATGAAGTTATGATGCGTGGTACTTTCGCTAACGTTCGTATCAAAAATAAATTAGCTACTCAAGAAGGTGGTTATACTACTTATCTTCCAACTGGTGAAGAAATGAGTGTATACGACGCTTCTATGAAATACCAATCTACTAATACGCCATTAGTAATTTTATCTGGTAAAGAGTACGGTTCAGGTTCAAGCCGCGACTGGGCAGCTAAAGGTACTTTCCTTTTAGGTGTTAAAGCTGTAATCGCTGAGAGCTATGAGCGTATCCACCGTAGTAACCTTGTAGGTATGGGTGTTCTTCCTTTAGTTTACCAAGCTGGCCAAAATGCTGAAAGCCTTGGATTAACTGGTAAAGAAACATTCTCAATCAAAGGTATTTCTGAAGGTTTAACTCCAGGTAAATTATTATCTGTTGTTGCAACTAAAGAAGATGGTTCTACTGTTGAATTTAAAGCTGTTTGTCGTCTTAACTCTCAAATCGAAGTTGAGTACTACAAAAACGGTGGTATCCTTCAATATGTATTACGTCAATTCTTGAAAAACTAATAGTTTTTTAGATAAAAATTGAAAGCCCGTTAGATAATTCTAACGGGCTTTTTATTTGTGTTTCTCTCTGCAAAATTTCAAATTACTAACCCGTCATCGAATTAATTATGTTCATCTATATACCAATGTATATTTTTCTAAATATACATATTTTTTTTTAATTCTATACATTTAATTCAATCTCAAAAAAAAGAGCTCAATACATAGTATTGAACTCTTAATGACTAATTATTTAAATGGATGCTTATTTAATAACAATGCGCTCTATATGTTTCGCGTTTGTGCCATTAAATACTAACACATAAATTCCTTTATTAAAATTCATATCAATTTCAAATTGAGCTTTCCCTTTAACAGAAACACTGTTTAATATAGAACCATCTAAACTCAATATTTGTACATTATCGAATTGTTCATTATTAAGGTTCACATATAACATACCTGAAGTTGGATTCGGATAAATTACCACTTTTGCATTATCTGCTTCATCTATACCAACAGATGTAGAGAAATAAACACAATTTGTAGTATCTACACAACCATTCTCTTCAATAACTACTGCATAATTTCCAGCAACACTTGGGGTAAATGTTTGATTAGTTTCACCCGCAATTGCAGTATTATCATCGCAATTAATCCATTGATACGTTGCACCACTTAATGCCGCAGTTAATGTATTTCCATCGCTATCGATAGTTAAATCACTTACTGTATAAATATCTAGATTAAGTGTAATCACCGAATCGCAACCAGATGCATTTTGAATAATATGCGTAGCTGTATTATTACTTGCAGTATAGGTAACTCCGTTTATCCATGTAAATTCTTTACATGCACTATGAACATCTGTAAATTCAGTAGGTAATTTAGCTGTGAAGTTTAAAGTAATAACTGAATCACATCCCACTGCATTTGGAATAATATGTGTAGCTGTATAATTACTTGCATTATAAGTTTGACCATTAATCCATGTAAACGGAACACAAGCGCTAATAATATGAACTGATGCAGTAGGTTTATTTACTGTTAGATTTAAAGTAACTGTAGAGTCGCAACCATTTTTAGCACCACCAACAAATGTTTTTGTAACAACTGTATCGTTTGGCAAACTTAAACCATTCCAAACATAAGTACCACAATTAGTATGGTTAATAGTTCCACCATCTGCATTAGGAAGTACATTGATGTTTAAGTAATAAAGAGAGTCGCAACCATTAGTTCCAGCACCATTTACAACTTTTACAGATTTATAGTTACCTGGATTTGAATAATTTAATCCATAATTCGTGTACGAACCACAAGCCTCATCATAAACTGAAGTAAATTGTGCATTAGATCTTACTGCAAAAACTTCATAGGTCTTATTTGCTTGAAAAAACTGAGTAGTTAAAGGTATTTCATCACTAAAGTTTGCTTGGCCAAAAAGTCCATTTGAAGTTGCTGAAGTCAAACTAATTAAATTCGCAGACGAATTAGTGATAACTCCAATAAAATATACACCAGGAGTTAAAGTAATACTTTCAATTAAATAATAACTATTATCACCCATTACCACAGAACCACTTCCTGTATAACCAATAAGATTTGTAGGATTGGTACCATTAGTATTATAAATTACCATTTTTACTTGTCCAGACGTATTGTTTACAGCCCTAAACCCTAATTTATGAATGGTCGTTGTAGTTGAAACAGTAAAGTTTGAACCATATACATAATTAGGTAAATTATTTTCATTCCACCCAAAATTTTGGTTGTAATATCCAACATATTCAGCATTACATTGGGCAAAGGACTTTGATATAGGTGACAGAGTTGAACCGATTGCAAGCAAACTTGCAAACAAATACAAAGAGAAGTTCTTCATTTAGTTGAAATTAATAGTTATAAATTTATTTGGCGGCCAAATATATAACTATTCTCTATCAATACGGCTCAAAAGCCCGAAAAATCTATGTTATATAAAAAAAGTAAAGAGTTAAATTAACGTCTTTTCTTATTATCAAATAATTGAGCTAATAATGTGGCAGTCAACGCTCCTAATCCGCCCATAAATGCCCCCAAGAGAGTTATAACAATTATTAGTCCGCTTGTTCCACCAGGAATTTTTATCAATTCGCTAATTGCACTTATATAATTATCATTCACATTAGTGGTTCTCCAAATACTCACTATTAAATTAAGAATAGCTATAGATAAAAATCCACTAAAAAAAGCGTGAAATCCAT
>DATCKI010000277.1:0-4368 GCA_036562365.1 Bacteroidia bacterium
GGAATTTATTGAAAAGAATATTAGCTATCCTAAAGAAGCCATTGACGCCAAAAAAGAAGGAACGGTATATATTAAATTCGTGATAGACACGAAGGGTAATATTACGCAAGTAGAAAATGCGCTTTCTGGAAATGGCTTGGGTTATGGTATGGAAGAAGAGGCTATTAGAGTTGTGCGTAAATTACCTAAAATGGAACCTGCGTTGAAGGATGGTAAGCCTGTTGAAGCGAATTTTGTGATTCCTGTTCGGTTTGCGTTTTCGAGGTGATGCTGAGCTAGGCCTCTCCCAAGGGACTTGGGGCAAATGAGCTACAGTATTTTATTTTTATTAAAAGTTCTATACAAATTTCAACTTAGCGTTGATAGTTTTCACTGTATTTGATTTTTAGCTAATAAAGTTGTTGCTAGCTGATTTATTCACCGCAGAGGGCGCAGAGTTTACGCAGAGTTTTTTAGCTGGCGCAGTAATATGATTTCTTGTAAATCAGTGGTTATCTGTAAAATCCGTGTAATCAGCGTGCCAAAATGTGTGATACTCTACGCTTCTTAGCGTACTTAGCGTCTTTGCGATGAGGAAATTAAATTCAGAATACTGTTGGAATTATTAAAAATGTGTACGAGCGAGGTCTAGAATAAAGATAACAGCAAAGACTTGAATTTTTTACAACAGCCTCCAGAGAATTTAGGTGGGGACAACTTATGTTGGGTGGACGACTGACAAGATTTGACTGTTGAATAAAAATTTTGGAATTAAGTTGAAATTTAAAATTTTGGGGCCTAACTTTAACAAAGTTTGGAACTTTGTTAAAGTTTAGGAGAAAATAATTTTTAGCAAAAAATTTAGACACCTCTAAATTAAAATTCATTTAAAAACCTACTACCTATATTTATTTTTTGTAACTTATTAGTTTGTTTTATAACCCAGTATAATATAAGCATTATTGAGTATAACTACACAAATGGCCACTTGGCAGAAACGAATAAAATGTACAAATTTTCTAATTTTTTGTTTGGGACATTTACTCTCCGTAAATTGAGCTTAAATTGTTTAGTCTATGGTTGTTCCTTATCAAATTAAATCCTACGAAGAATATTTAGATTCATACCGCAAAAGCGTTGAAACTCCAGAAGAATTTTGGGCAAGTATTGCGCAACATTTTACTTGGAAACGTAAATGGGATAAAGTTTTAAATTGGAACTTTACAGATCCTCAAATAGAGTGGTTTAAAGGAGCAAAACTAAATATAACCGAAAATTGTCTCGACCGTTGGGCTCTTACTCAGCCAAATACGCCAGCAATAATTTGGGAAAGCAACGATCCCGAAGAACATCATCGAGTGCTTACATATAAAGAATTGTTATTTAAAGTTTCTCAATTTGCCCATGTACTTATAAATAATGGAGTACAAAAAGGAGATCGAGTTTGCCTTTATATGCCTATGGTTCCCGAGTTAGCCATAGCAGTGCTTGCATGTGCGCGTATAGGAGCAATACATAGTGTTATATTTGGAGGCTTTTCGGCCCAAAGTATTGCTGATCGTCTTAAAGACGCAGGATGCAAACTCATTATTACGGCCGATGGTGCTTTCCGTGGTAATAAAGAAATTCCCCTTAAAAATGTCATCGACGACGCACTCGTACAATGCCCCGATGTGCAAAGAGTGATCGTCCTTACCCGAAATCGTATGCCCGTATCAATGATTAAAGGTCGTGATACATGGTGGGAAGACGAAATTAAAAAAGTTGAAACTATGGGTAATCCTTCTTGTCCGGCCGTGGAAATGGACGCTGAGGATCCACTTTTTATACTTTATACCTCCGGTTCTACAGGTAAACCTAAAGGTGTTTTACATACATGTGCGGGGTATATGGTTTACACAAATTATACCTTTTTAAACGTATTTCAGTATAAACCAGGCGAAGTACACTTTTGTACTGCTGATATAGGTTGGATTACAGGGCATTCATATATACTTTACGGACCACTTTCAGCGGGTGCAACAAGTCTTATGTTCGAAGGAGTACCTACCTTTCCTGATGCAGGTAGATTTTGGGATATTATCGATAAATTTAAAGTAAATATTTTCTATACGGCTCCAACAGCAATCCGAAGTTTGATGGGGCCAAATGCTAAGTATTTAGAGGGGAAAGATTTGTCGAGCTTACGTGTTTTAGGTAGTGTGGGTGAACCAATAAACGAAGAGGCTTGGCATTGGTTTCACGACAAAGTAGGAAAAGGAAAATGTCCTATAGTAGATACTTGGTGGCAAACCGAAACGGGTGGAGTATTGATTTCAAATTTAGCTGGAATAACACCAGCAAAACCAGGTATGGCAACACTTCCTTTACCGGGTGTGCAACCCGTTTTAATGGATGAAAACGGAAATGAAGTTGAGTTTTCTGCAGCCTCAAATTTTGAAAATCCTTCGCAAAAAGTACAAGGCAATTTATGTATTAAATTCCCTTGGCCAGGCATGCTGCGTACTACATACGGAGATCATGAAAGATGTCGCCAAACCTATTTCTCTACCTATGTAAATAAGTATTTTACAGGCGATGGTGCTCAGCGAGATGAGGATGGAAATTATAGAATTACAGGTCGTGTAGATGATGTATTGAATGTAAGTGGGCATAGGATTGGAACGGCTGAAGTGGAAAATGCCATAAATATGCATACCAATGTGGTTGAAAGTGCTGTGGTGGGTTATCCACATGAAATTAAAGGTCAAGGTATATACGGATATGTAGTTGTGAGTCATAAAATGGATGATGAAGATTTAATGCGTCAAGACATAAATCAAACGGTTAGTAGATTGATTGGAGCTATTGCGAAAGTGGATAAAATTCAATTTGTAACAGCTTTACCTAAAACGCGTAGCGGAAAAATTATGCGTAGAATTTTGAGAAAGATTGCCGAGAATGATTTAGATGCAATTGGAGACACTAGTACATTATTAGATCCAGAAGTAGTAAAAGAAATAGCGGAAAACAGATTAAGATAGTTATATTTGAGTCATTGGAACTCACTATGAATAAAATTTTCAATCTGTTTGGCTACATTTTAGTATTTAGCGCTTATTTATTTTTTCAACCGAATATCATAGCTCAAAGACCTGAGGCTTATGACCATTCAAATCCGATATTTTTGCATGGAGTTGCGAGCGGAGATCCTACGCAATCGCAGGTAATAATATGGACTCGTGTATCGCTTCATTTACCTCCCAAAATGCTAAAAGGAACTTGGGAAGTTGCTTCGGATGTAGCGTTTAAAAATATAGTGCGTAGTGGAGAATTTACGACTAGTAACGATCGTGATTATACGGTAAAAGTTGATGTAGATAAATTAAGTCCAGATACTTGGTATTATTATCGTTTTAAATTTAGAGATACCTATTCACAAATAGGTAGGACTCGTACCATGCCAAAGGGTAAGAGTGAAAATATACGAGTAGGGGTTTTGTCATGTCAAGATTATCAAAATGGATATTACAATGTTTTAGAAGATATTACTCGTCGAAATAATGTAGATATAATATTCTTTTTAGGTGATTATATTTACGAGTATGGTCCGCATAAACGCATGGAGAGACCACACGAACCTAAGCACGAAATTTTAACATTAAACGATTATAGAGTTCGATATTCGCAATACAGGTTAGATGCGCAATTGAGTGAGATTCATCGTCAATTCCCATTTATATGTGTATGGGATGACCATGAAACCGCTGATAATTCGTATAGTGAAGGAGCTCATAATCATGATCCCAAAAAGGAAGGAGACTATAAAGAGCGTATGGCTGCAGCCCGCCAAGTATATTTTGAGTGGTTGCCAGTACGAGAAAATGCCGAAGCGCGCAATATTTACAGAAGTTTTAATTGGGGCGATTTAGCTAAGTTTTACTTTTTAGATACGCGTTTAGATGGACGTGTAGAGCAAGTACATAAATTATTTCCAGATGTAAAAAGTAAGCCATTGGGCGATACTACTCGTTCATTATTAGGTGCTGATCAATGGAAATGGTTAGAAAAAGAATTAAAATCGAGTGAAGGGAAGTGGAACTTCTTTGCACAGCAAATTATGATGGCTCCGCTTTTATACAACTTATTCGAAAAGTATAAAGTTTTAAATCCAGACCAATGGGATGGATATCCAGGAGAAAGAGAGCGTTTACGTAGGCTTTGGGTAAAATATACCACTCCTAATCCAGTTGTTTTAACTGGTGATATACATACAGCTTGGGCAAATGAATTACCATTACCAGGATATAGTCCGGCCGATGAAAGCAAAACTATGGGTGTTGAGTTTGTGGGATCATCAGTAACTTCTGAGAATGCGGTGAATTTACCTGGAGTAAGAGCCGAATTAAA
>DATCKI010000279.1:0-2122 GCA_036562365.1 Bacteroidia bacterium
TTATTGGATTCGTTTTCATCATGCCTTTTATGGTACTGATTAGTATGTGTCTCTCTATTGGGGGCGCCTATTTATCGGTAGTAAAAACAGGTATGATTACGCATGAGGACTTCATTTTTGGTCTACAGCTCGACTTCGATCCTTACGATATAACTTACGCATTAACCAAAACGGTGGTATTTGCATTTTTAATTAGTTCTATTTCGGCATTCCAAGGTTATAATACTTATGGAGGTTCGAATGAAGTTGGACGCAGCAGTACCAATGCCGTGGTTTATAGCATTTTTGCCGTTCTTTTATCTAACTTAGTAATCACAAGTATCATGCTATTATGATCGAAGTTAAGAACATAATAAAAAGCTTTGAAGGACGTCCTATTCTAAAGGATATATCTTGCACTTTTGAGCCAGGCAAGGTAAATTTAGTTATTGGCCGTAGTGGTTCTGGTAAGACGGTTTTCTTAAAATGTTTAATTGGCCTTATGGAGCCTGATCAGGGCGAAGTAATATACGACGGGCGCTCATTTACGAAAGGCGACGATACCGTTCGCATGTCGATACGAAGAGATATGGGTAAAGTATTCCAAATGGGGGCTTTATTCGACAGTATGACGGTGGAAGAAAACGTAGCTTTCCCGCTCGATATGTTCTCTAAGCTTACCCCTAAAGAGCGTAAAGAAAGAGTAGAGTTTTGTTTGGAACGCGTAAATCTTTCGCATGCGTTAAAACTTTATCCTTCAGAAATTTCTGGAGGTATGAAAAAACGTACTGCCATTGCACGTGCTATTGCATTAAATCCAAAATATTTATTCTGCGATGAACCAAACTCAGGTTTAGATCCAGAAACTTCTATTGTAATCGACCGATTACTATACGAAATTACCCACGAATTTAATATGACAACCGTAATTGTATCGCACGATATGAATTCGGTGGTAGAAATTGGTGAAAAGGTTATTTATTTACACCATGGCGAAAAAGTGTGGGAAGGAGCTGGTAAAGATATCTTCAAAAGCGACAATGCCTATCTTAAAGATTTCGTATTGGCTTCTGAATTGATGAAGAAACTTGCAAAAATTTATTCTTAATGAAGCATATACTAACTTTTATTTTTATTGCATTTGTTACTAGTGCAATGGCTCAATCGTACACTCAAGAAATTAAAAAATATCAAGAAGAATATAGAGCGAAGTATTTAGGAAAAGAATCTCCATTTACGAAAGAAGAAAAGAAGAAATATAAGCAAACCAGTTGTTTCCCAATACAAGAAAAGTATAGAGTTGAAGTTTCGTATAGTGAATTAGAAAAGAAAGACACCGTTTTATTTTTAACCAGTAAAGGGACAGAAGTTGCGTATATACGTTATGCGGAATTAAAATTTGAAATTGATGGTAATGCATATACGCTTTTTGCATATCAGAATGTAAAAATGGCTATGAGTAAAGACTATAATGGTTATTTATTCTTACCATTTAAAGACTTAACCAGTGGCGAAAGCACCTATGGTGGTGGCCGATATTTAGATTTTAGTATACCGAAGGAAGCAAAGGTTTATATAGATTTTAATAAATCGTATCATCCATATTGTGCGTATAGTGATCGCTTTTATTGTCCGGTAGTACCACAGGAGAATTGGTTGAAGGTAGCTATTGAGGCTGGGGTGAGGTTGTAATTCTATTTTTTTAATTAATAATTTATTGGGTTTCGCTTCGGCTTCGCCTTTCGCGACTTACTTTCTTTTTAGTTCCTTAGGGATGGTTCTTCGATGAAAATGTAATACAACTTTTCCATTTGAGTTTTCTTTTTTTGGATGACCAATTATTTATTCACCGCAAAGACGCAAAGGGCGCAGAGTTGGCGCAGAGGTTATTTGTCACTAAATGCCTTGAGTACAAGAAATCAGTGGTTATCTGTTCAAATCTGCGCGATCTGCGTGCCACATTGTGCGCCCATGCTGCACAGTGCTGATGAATTGCTTTTTTAAATTCACCGCAAAGACGCAAAGGGCGCAGAGTTGGCGCAGAGGTTGATTATCGCCAAGTCCTTAGGAAATCAGATTTTATGAGTGTAAATCTACCTAATTAACGTGCCACGCATCGTTGAATTGACACGATGGTTCATTC
>DATCKI010000280.1:0-4560 GCA_036562365.1 Bacteroidia bacterium
ATTAAAAGAACAAGTGGAAGAATTTAGGGATGAGTCGAAGCACCCTCAATGGTTGAGTTTTACTGAGTATTTTTTAAGTGAATACAATAAGAAACCCGATCGAAACATTATACCGAAGATTACTTGGAATAAAGATTTTGCTTTAAAGCAAGTGTTTTTAGGGAGTAGCTCTGGTGTAGCTTGGTTAAAAGGTAATTTGGGTAAGAGTTTGATGGATGGCAGACCTATTTCTAAACATCTATCAGATCATATATGGCCCACTTTACGTTTA
Source organism: Bacteroidia bacterium (assembly GCA_036562365.1). Lineage (GTDB taxonomy): Bacteria > Bacteroidota > Bacteroidia > CAIKAF01 > CAIKAF01 > JACVCJ01. Next base: position 272 of record DATCKI010000280.1, read on the forward strand.
GCTATTTTTTCTTTAATTATAGCCTTGATATTGGGAACTGGATTCGGTTTTTTATTGGCGCGTAGGAATTGGAAATGGGCGGATATAGTAATGACTTTTATTTACTCAATTCCTCTTTTTGCTTTAGCAACTTTATTGGTAAGTATTATAGCCAATTGGGGCGAGGTAAGTTGGATAGAGATTTATGGAGAAGAGACTTTTGAAGGAGATTTTTCGGATATAAATAGCTTTTTTAGATACTTAACATTACCAGCATTTTTAATGGCATTGCCACTTAGTATATTTATCGCTACTAATGTTCGAGATCGACTAAAAGAGCAATACTCACGCGAGTATGTACGTAGTGCACGTAGTTTGGGAATCCCTGAGAAGAACATACTTAAAAATCATGTTTGGCCTAATGTTAAACCGTATTATTTAGGCTTTATAGGTTTATTAGTGCCTGATTTAATTGCTGGTTCTGTTATCATTGAATATATTTTTGCTCGAAATGGTATGGGGCAATATTTTTTGCAAGCTACATTCTACAAAGATTTACCAAGTATTTTGTTTTTGATTTGTTTGTTTGGAATCATACAATTCCTTGGAAATACGGTGTCGGATATTTTAATTTCTAAAGCTGATAAAAGATTGAAAAGTTGATGAAGAAATTATTGTATTCCATATTGATTGTGTTGTTGGCCGTGTTGGTATTCTTCCCAGAATTCATTAGTAATTCGGTACCTATCATTTCAAAGTGCGATGGTAGACTAAAATTTACAGCGTTTGATAACAAGGCTTGTGGGGAAGCAATTATTAATCCGATATTCAAATTCAGTGCGCAGCAAATTGATTTATCAAATGCAGGATATAAAGAACCTAGTATAAGCAATGGACATTTACTTGGAACCGATGAGTTAGGTCGAGATACCTTAGCTGGATTAATATATGGGTTTTCGGGTTCGATGAAAATTGGAATAGGTGCTACTTTAATAGCATTAATTCTAGGTTTATTTTTAGCAATACCTTCGGGTTATAGTTATGAAGAAAAAGTGCGAGTAAATCTTTTAGAATTTATATTAAAAACTATTTTGCTTCTGACTTTTTTCTGGTATGCATACTTAATGCTTTTAATAGAAAGTACATGGAATTTAATTTACGGAATAATTGTTTTATGTTTTACATGGATGTTTTTAAATAAAACGATAGGGAAGTGGGGAAGTAGATTTTCGTTGAAATTATCATTAGATATATGGTTGTTGCGATTTGCTGATGCTTATGAATTATTACCCAAGCTTATGGTTTTATTGGTGTTTTTTGCCTTTTTTAAGTGGAATGTAATAGCCTTAATGGTATTATTAGGCATTATAGCTTGGCCATTTTTCTATAGAAATATAAGATTGCAAGTAATACGTATAAAAGCTTTACCTTATATAGAAAGTGCGAAAATTTATAATATACCTAAGTATAGAATATGGTTTAGTTATATAATGCCAAGTTTAATTCCCTTGATAATAAGTTTAGTTCCGTTTATGTTTATAGCAGCGGTAATGTCGGAGAGTGCACTAGGATTTATAGGATTAGGTTTAGGGCCAGAAGACATAACCTTGGGTAAAATGATAGCGGAGGGAAGGAATTTTCCGCAGGCATGGTGGATATTGTGGTTTCCAATAATATGTCTGAGTATTAGTATGTTCTTGATAGCTTGGTGGGGAAAACGTTGGGCTAAAAAGTGGCAAATAAACAAATAGCGAAAAACGAATTATATTTTTTTTTTGATAGGCTAAGTATTACTTTTGCATTTTGAATGGCATATGAAACTTACCGAAATTACTGCTATTTCTCCAGTTGATGGGAGATACTACTCAAAAGCATCAGCATTAAGCAATTACTTTTCAGAATTTGCTTTAATAAAATACAGAATTTGGATTGAAATAGAATACTTCATTGCCTTAGGTGAAGTGGGCTTAAAAGGGTTCGAGCCTATAAATCCGGCTCAAGCTGCTTTTTTGCGCTCTATGTATATAGGTTTTAATGAAGAGGATGCACTAGAAGTGAAAGAAATCGAACGTACAACCAATCACGATGTTAAAGCGGTTGAGTATTTTATTAAAGAGAAATTAAAAGGTACTGAGTTTGAATCGAGATTAGAGTATATACACTTTGGATTAACATCTCAAGATATTAATAATACAGCTATTCCTTTATCGATGAAGCATTACCATGAGGAGGTATTTATTCCTTTGTGGCAGAAATTTATCGATACACTGCGTGAATCTGCAGAAGAATGGAAGAATGTGCCTATGCTTGCAAAAACGCATGGACAACCTGCTTCTCCTACCAAATTAGGGAAAGAGATTATGGTATTTGTAGAGCGTTTTGAGAAGCAAATACAAATATTACAACAAGTTGCATTTGCATGTAAATTTGGTGGAGCTACTGGGAATTTCAATGCTCATCATGTAGCTTATCCTGCTAAAGATTGGGTGCAATTTGCTAATAATTTTACAGATAGTCTTGGTTTACAAAGATCTCAATACACTACGCAGATCGAGCATTATGATATGCTAGCAGCTTATTTTGATGCTGTAAAACGCTTAAATACCATTTTATTGGATTTAAATAGAGATATGTGGACTTATATATCTATGGAATATTTCCGTCAAAAAACCAAAGCTGGAGAGGTGGGAAGTAGCGCCATGCCACATAAAGTAAATCCGATAGACTTTGAAAATTCGGAAGGAAACTTAGGAATTGCCAATGCCTTATTTGAGCATTTTGCTGCAAAATTGCCTATATCTCGTTTGCAAAGAGATTTAACCGACAGTACAGTTTTACGTAACATAGGCGTTCCATTAGCGCATACCCAAATTGCATTAGAAAGCACATTAAAAGGTTGGGGTAAATTATTATTGAACTCTGCAAAATTAGAACAAGATCTAATGAATAATTATGCTGTGGTTGCAGAAGCTATTCAGACTATTTTAAGAAGAGAAGGATATCCTCAGCCCTATGAGAAGTTGAAGGAATTTACTCGTGGGCAGGAAATTACAGAAGAATTGATGAAACAGTTTGTTGAAAGCTTAGATGTTTCGGAAGAGATAAAATCAGAATTAAGACTTATAACACCTTTAAATTATACGGGAGTATTTTAAGGGAAAAAGAAGTTGAATAGAATAGAGGGATTAGGTATCTAATCCCTTTTTTGGTTAATAAACGTTAATGTCTGAAATGTTAAAATGGTATATACATATAGCGAATATAAGTGATACAGAAGATTTGGTTTTTTAGGAGGGCTGTTAGGGTAGCTTAGCGGATGTTAATTATTTGTAATTTTCGGTTGAACCTATAATCTCAATTAAATATGAAAAAAAATTTACAATTAATCCGTAATGGATTTATTGGTTGTGTGCTATTAGCATGTGGGATGTTAATTCCTAAAAAAGCTGATGCGCAAGCAATTATTACAGTGGGGAATGGGAATGCATCAAATACCACTTCCTTGATTCCTGTGAATAGTTTATATAATTATACGTATTCACAGCAAGTTTATTTAGCTTCCGAAATTGGTGTTAGCGGAAACATAACTAAGCTTAGATTTTATTTTAATGCAGGAACGATGTTGGAAAATGATGATTGGACGGTGTATCTTGGCTATAAGACAACCAATACATTTTCTGGATCAACTAACTGGGTTCCGATAGGTAGTCTTACTCAAGTTTTTTCTGGCATTCTTCCTACTCCTTCATCTAGTGGCTTTACATTGGAGATTCCATTAACTACTCCATTTTATTACGATATGTCACTAGGTAATTTAGTAGTGGCTATAGATGAGAATTCAAGTGGCTATGAATACGAATCTACTATGTTTGGGGTGACTCCAGGTACTGGCCGATCAATATATTATAGGTCAGATGTAACTAATCCAGATCCTTCTTCTCCTCCATCAGGAACGGTTTATGGATATTTTCCAGATATACAATTCGAAATTCATTCAACTACACCTTGTGCAGCTCCTATTACAGCAGGAACAATCACTGGTGCGGCCTCAGTTTGTCCAGGTGTATCAACAACCATTTCGGCTTCGGGATATACTTTTGCTCAAGGTTTAAGCTATCAATGGCAGTCGTCTACAAACGGATTTACTTGGAATGATATAGCTGGAGCAACTACACCAAATTTAACAACAGTGAATCCTGTTCCAACGAGTTATCGATTTAGAGTTATTTGTCCAGCAGGACCAGATACTGTTTATTCAAACATATTAAATATGGGTGTTAACCCTTTTATGTCATGTTATTGCCCTAATG
>DATCKI010000282.1:0-23304 GCA_036562365.1 Bacteroidia bacterium
GTATTCGAGTAATTGCCAAACGCTAAATATGGTGAATCCAGTTAAAATGCCATCGGTTCTTACGTCGTTCACCATTAGTAAATAGGCTTCAGTACTCGCTAGAATGGGCATTGCAGAGCCAGCTACATGTTCAGAGTAAAATAATCGAGCTGCTTTGTAAGTACTGAATAAACCAAGTAATAAGATTAAAACGGCTGGTAATTTATAGGTGAAATTGTTTATACCAAATAGATTAAAAGAAGTGCTAGCAAGCCAGAAAAGGAGAGGTGGTTTATCTAGGTAATCATGACCTCTTTGATGTACTTGCAAGTAATTTCCTGTTTCTAGCATTTCACGCGAGATGCTGGCATATTGAGCAGCGTCAATATCCATAATGTCTATTGGGCCGAATAGGAAATATAAGGCACCGATTAAGATAAGAAGTTTGGGATATAGAGAAGAGGAGAACGAAGAATCCATATTGAGTTTAGCCGATAATATTAAGTTTTTTGCTTTTTCTTTTTAGCTGCAGGGAATAAAACATTATTAAGTATTAATCGATAACCAGGAGAAGTTGGATGTAATGCTAAGTCGGTTGGAGGATCTCCCACCATGTGTTGATAGTCTTCGGGATCATGCCCTCCGTACCAAGTCCAAAATCCTTTACCTGCCTCTCCGTGTATGTACCTAGCTTCATTTGCAATCTTAGTTTCAGCAAGCACAAGCACATTAGTTTTTAAGAACTGTTTACGGAAAGCAGTAGTTTGTCCCATAAATCCAGGTATTACCGTTTGGTGACATTGCGTTAGCATAGTAGGGACAGGGTCCCATTTTGCAGAGAATTCGAATAAAGTAAAGAAGTCTTGCATTTTAGGAACATTTCTAAAATTGGTAGCATCAATATTACTGTATTCGTATTCTAGAGGATTTTGGGAGATCATAAAATCTTTAAAAGCGAAAGTAGCGCTAAAGTCGAGTTTAGCTTGAGCATTTCGATCCATAGGGTCACCGTCGTACATATGGTCGCAGATGTCGGTAGATTCAGCAGCTAGAGCTATATCATAACTATCGGTTGCGCTACACATTGCGAACATGTACCCACCACCTAAAACGAAAGATTTAATAGTTTTAGCAACTTCGAGTTTTAGTTTACTAACTTTAGAAAATCCGTATTTACGTGCAGTTGCTTCTTGGAGTCGAACTTGTTCTTTGTACCAATCGGCGTTTCTATAGGCTGCATAGAATTTACCATATTGACCAGTAAAGTCTTCGTGGTGTAAGTGAAGCCAATCGTACAGAGCTAATTTCCCATCTAAAACTTCATCGTCGTAAATAACATCGTAAGGAATTTCGGCATAAGTGAGTACAAGAGTTACGGCGTCGTCCCAAGGTTGTTTATCTTTAGGGGAATATACCGCAATTTTAGGTGCTTTTTCCATGCGAACGGCATCGGCGTTCACTTCTGGGTCTGCAATTTCTTGGAGTATAGCTGATGATTTAGCATCGGCAATAATTTCGTAGCTAACTCCTCGTATATTACATTCTTTCTCGAATTGAGTGACATGTTTAAACATAAAGCTGCCGCCTCTGTAGTTAAGTAGCCAGTACATTTCTACTTCGTAACTTAATACGTGGTAGGCAATGCCATAGGCTTTAAGATGGTTGACTTGTTTGTCGTCCATCGGGATAAGTATATAAGAAGCGAAGGTATTTGCAACTACGCTTAATATGAAAGTGATTGATAATAGAAATTTCAGTTTCATAATTATAGAACGCAAGTTACAAGTAAAAGTTGTAATTAGAAAGGAGGTTCGTCGTTCATACGCGAACCAATAATTACATTATCGAATACCATATTGTCGCCCATACCAGTTGGCATATAGTAATCGTTAGTTAAATTTTCGAAGCGAGTTTGTTCTGCAACGAATCTTAATTTAACGCTACCAACCGAACCAGAACGGTGTTTAGCGATTATAATTTCGGCAATACCTTTATTACTATTTCCGGCTTCGTCCATTTCAACTCCGTAGTATTCTGGACGGTAGATGAACATAACCATATCGGCATCTTGCTCAATTGCACCCGATTCACGAAGGTCGGATAATTGAGGTTTTTTCTCTCCGGCACGGCCTTCCACGGCACGACTTAACTGAGAAAGTGCAATTATAGGAATTTCTAATTCTTTAGCAATTGCTTTAAGGGAACGAGAGATTGTTGAAATTTCTTGTTCACGGTTACCAGGGCCTTTAGATTCGGTTCCTGCCGTCATAAGCTGTAAGTAGTCGATAATGATCATCTGAATATGATGTTGCATTTTCAACTTACGAGCTTTTGCACGGAATTCGTATATCGTTAAACCTGCTGTATCGTCGATGAATATTGGAGCTTGTTCAAGAGCCGCAATACGAGATGGTAATTCTATTTTTTCTTGGTCAGTAAGTGAACCTTTTTTCAAAGCTTCTCCGGAGATGTTAGCTTCAGACATAATAAGACGGTTAACCAACTCTATATTACTCATCTCTAAAGAGAAGATAGCAACTGGTTTATTGTATTTAACTGCAGCATTTCGGATAAGAGATAGGGCGAAAGAGGTTTTACCCATGGCCGGACGAGCAGCGAGGATTATAAGGTTACCTTTTTGCCATCCTGAAGTCAATTCGTCTAGATCGGTATAATCAGAAGGTACACCTGAAAGTCCTTCTTTGTCGTTACCCGATTGTTCGATTTGACGTAAAGCTTTACCGATTACGGTTTCAATACTTTCAAAACCTCTTTTAATATTTGATTCAGAGATACCGAATAGACTACTTTCAGCTTCATTAAGAAGTTCGAAGGTATCGACCGTATCGTCGAAAGATTTTTCAATTATTTTAGACGAGATGGAGATTAGCTCACGCTTGATGAACTTCTCTGCAATAATACGAGCGTGATATTCAACGTTTGCTGAAGAACCTACACGATCAACCAGTTGAGTAATGTATTTAGGTCCACCCACAAATTCGAGTTGACCATTTTTGCGAAGTTGATCCACAACGGTCATGATATCAACTGGCTTACTTGCAGAGAATAATTGAGTGACTGCTTTAAAAATCTCCTTATGTTCGTCTAAATAAAAGAACTGATAATTTAGAATTTCGAGCACAGTAATAACTGCCTCTTTGTCGATCATTACAGCACCTAAAACAGCTTCTTCTAAGTCTATAGCTTGTGGCTGTAGCTTAGTAATTTCGCCGTTTGTAATGCTCATGGAATTTGTTCTAGTATTCCTACGTGTTGGAAAATTTTTGTTATCTGCCATACTCAAAACAAAGATAAGGAACTCTAAGGGCTTTTGGCAAGTAAAAAAAGTTTAAACATTTTATTCACGAATTATCAATAATTAAGCAACTGTTTGATGATTAAGTTGTTAGCTTATTTTTATTTTTTTTGTCCAATTTTTTATTTACCGTAAGTGTTTGCTAAACAGTTCATTGCATAGTGTTAATAAATAAAATATTTTCTTTTATGGATTTGTCGATTGTTAATAACAGTAAACGGGAGATGATAGCATGGAGGGGGATATCATTGAATAAAAATTTAGCTAACGCAGTACTGATTAGAAGATTTAAAACGCTTGCCAGCAATCGCAATGAGAGAGGAGTCGGCTTCGGCGCCTCTTTAAAAGCAAAGCAATCGTAGTGAGAGGAGTTGCTGGCGAAGCCTCCAACCCCAAAAGAGTAACAACAATGGGTAAAGGTGGATTATGCGGAACTCAAAATAATGAAATAAAAAAAGTCTTGGCAGAGTAACTACCAAGACTTTTAGATATTGTTTAATTGCTTTTATCCGATTTTTTCTACCGAACGAATAATTTTCTCGTACACTTCGTTGTTTACGGGAGCTAAAGGAGAGCGAACAATGTTTTCGCATAAACCTTTTTTATACATCGCAGCTTTGATTCCACCAGGATTACCATCTAAGAAAATATTCTTAGTAAAGTCAAATAATTTAAAGTGCAATTTACGTGCCTGATCAAAATCGTCGGCTAAAGAGAAACGAACCATTTCAGAGAATTCATAAGGGTAAGCATTAGCAACAACCGAAATAACACCTTTACCACCGCTTGCAATAATTGGTAAAGTCAAGTTATCATCTCCGCTAATCACCATAAAATGTTCTGGTTTACCAATAATAATATCGGTAATTTGTTCCATGTTTCCAGACGCTTCTTTTATAGCTATAATATTTTTGTGAGCATTAGCTAATTTCAAGGTAGTTGCAGCGGTCATATTGCTACCAGTACGTCCTGGCACATTGTAAAGAATAATAGGTTTTGGACTTGCATCAGCAACTTGCATAAAGTGTTCGAAATAACCTTGTTGATTAGGTTTATTGTAGTAAGGAGCTACGCTTAAAACAGCTTCAACCTTAGATAAATCCATTGTTTTTAAGGTTTCTACAACCTCTGCCGTATTATTACCTCCAACGCCAACAACTACTGGGATTTTCCCATTAACTTTTTCAATAACGAAAGCTAAAAGTTCTTTCTTTTCATCTTTAGACAAGGTTACGCTTTCGCCGGTTGTTCCCATAACAACCAAATATTCTACTCCACCTTTAATCCAATATTGAACTAAGTTTTCTAATGCTGGGAAATCTATACTTCCATCTTTTTTAAATGGAGTGATAATAGCAATTCCGGTTCCTTTTAGGCGTGCTGACATATCTATTTTTTTATTTGTGTTCTATACATTACTTCTTCTTGACCATTTTTTAAAGTACGAATAAATTCAACCCAAATGGTATTATCTGAATAGATTTTAATTTCGGTATGACCTTTACCGGCATAACCAAAATGTAATCTTTTTGCTTTTACTACATGCGACACTTCGGTTCCAGCCCCACTGGTAATGTAATGAACACCGTTTTTAGGTATATATTGTATGCTATGGTCGTGTCCATTCAAATAAATAGTATTTGGATATTGTTCCATTACCGATTCTAATCTGGTTTGAAGTTCTTTATATCTTTTGTGTGTTACATCTTGACGATAACCACTTACTCTAAAAAGAACATAAAAACTACCTAAAACAGGAAGTGGTACCCAAAGATTTCTGTTGAATTCGCGCAGTGGAAAGAAATGAGCTGTAACGGGGAATTTACCACCGTGCGGTCCTTGGCTTTCCATTGGGTGGTGCGCAGTAACAATGATTTGTTTACCTGCATTACGTTTAAGTGCATTTTCGAATTCATTCAAAAACAACAGATCGGTTCCAAACTCGCAAATACCTGTATCAGGTTTTGCATATTTATGCAACCACCATTGTGTATTTAGGGTTATAAGAACAATATTATCAGTTAAATGAACTTCTTCAGGGCCTGGACATGCATCAGCGGGGAAGAACACTTCGCTGTTTTGCATTTTTTCCTCAATATACTTCTCTTGTTCACGTGCTTTAATGTACCCATCGCGTTTTTCATGATCCCAATCGTGATTCCCTGGTATAAAAATGGTGCGACCTTTAAATCCATCAGCAATAGCGATTTGAGAATCGAGGTGTTTCTCAAATTCTTTACGTTTAGGATCTGTAGTATGAGGTAACCCTTTAGGGTACACGTTATCTCCACAGAAGATAAGTAGGGCATTTTCGTCGGCTTCTCTTAAACGTTTGTTTAAGGTTTGGAAATTGCCATCCATTTTAGAGGTATCAGGATCACCTGCATCGCCAAGTGCGAAAATGGTATAAACAGGTTTCTCAGCAGGTAATTGAGTTTGCTGCCAAGTTTCTTTGTATTCCTTTTTAATAATAGGTTTGGCAAGTTGACATGAAAAAAGAGCCGGAATTAATCCGACTCCTAAAATGTATGCATGTAAGTTTTTCATTTCTTGAATTCTTCAATATACCCATTGTTAGCAGTGCAAGTATAGCGCCAATTATCTCTATATGCAGAGCTATACATTGGGTCATCGTTGCATAAAACAGCTCCCACTTCACCTGTATCGTTATGGCGGCAATTCCAGCAAGTTACATCACAAGATGTAAAGCCAAGCACCATTAGAACGAGGAAGGGCATTAATGGTTTCATTATTCTTTGTCTTTAAATTGAGTAACGATTTCTGGAGCGATACCCATATTGCTAAATCCACCATCATGGAAAAGATTTTGCATAGTAATCATTCTCGATAAATCGCTAAACATAAAGATACAATAATTTGCGCAATCTTCAGCACTAGCATTTCCAAGTGGCGACATGGTATCGGCATAATTGAAGAAGGCGTCGAAACCACCTACACCACTACCAGCAGTAGTTTTAGTAGGAGATTGAGAGATGGTATTTACGCGAACTTTAGCTTTTTTGCCATAGTGGTAACCCCATCCGCGAGCCATACTTTCAAGTAAGCTTTTTGCATCAGCCATATCTCCATAATCAGGGAAAATACGTTGAGCAGCTATATAGGTTAAACCTAAGATACTTCCCCATTCATTAATAGCATCTAGCTTGAAAGCAGTTTGAGCCATTTTGTGGAATGAAATTGCAGAAACATCGTAGGTTTTTTCTAAAAATCCATAGTCTAAATCGGTGTAAGGACGACCTTTACGTACGTTCACACTCATACCAATTGAGTGTAAAACGAAGTCAATCTTACCACCTAAATGATCCATACTTTTGGTATAAAGGTTTTCAAGGTCTGTTAAGCTGGTTGCATCAGCAGGAATAACAATAGTATTACATTCTTCAGCAAGTCGGTTAATTGCTCCCATACGCATTGCAACCGGTGCATTGGTTAACGTAATTTGAGCGCCTTGTTGAACTGCTTTTTGTGCAACTTTCCAAGCTATAGAATTCTCATCTAATGCGCCTGTTATGATTCCTCTTTTTCCAGCTAATAAGTTTTGTGCCATAATTTAGGTTTATACTACAAAATTAAATAAATTTTCGAACCGCAAATTTTTGCTGAATTCTCTCTTAATTAAACATTCCCCATGTTGCACCAACCCTGAATTGGCGGTCGGGGGTTGGCTGACCAGGAGCTACAAAGTATTCCGCTTTTGACGGAAATCCTTGGTTGACATGATTTATGACAAAAAAGGCTTTGAATCTTTTTATCTTTATGCTTATGTTAAAGTCAATATACGGATAATTTCCAACGAATGCATTGTTCTGCAAATACCAAATTCCCGTAGCTGGCATATAGGCATAGCCTTTATGCTTCATTGCATAATACACATCGAAACCAACTTGTAATAATAATCTCTTCTTGAATAATTTATTCTCGTAATAGAAATTACTTCTTAAATAAAGTGGTGGCATGCGCACATAATCTTTATCTGCATTCTGATGCACTAACATATTATTAAAATGAAAGTGCTTGGCAAAGGTTAAATCATATTTTATCCATGCTGCATATCCATTTAATGTATTATTTGTCTGCGTGGCAATTGCCGTAGTATCGTAATAAATATAATTCCCCAATACAAAGTATTGTGCCCCTACACTTAAACCTATGGTTGGGAATTTTAAATCTAACCCAATCTGTAAATTCTTTGTCTTGGTAAAGTTATTATTCCAAATAAATAAATTACTGTAAGTCCTCGATTGTAAAAATCCTGGTTCTGCTAAGCGGAATAAAATATTAGGTGTTAAAATACCCCATTTCAGTTTGTCTTTTTTACCTAATGCTAATTCTACATCTGCTTTAATTCTAAGGTCGTTTTGATTGTATCCTAAAAAGAAATAATCTACACGTGCTCTTAATCTAAAAGTATTTGCAAAGCTGAAATCTAAATTCGAGAAAACTTGAGTATTGTATGTTTTAGTTCTAAAACTATCTTGAAGTACATCTATATAATTGGCTCTAATACCTGCCGAAATAGTATTGAAGCTTCCTTTATTTCTCCATGGGAAGAACGAAAACTCAAGATCGCCACCATAATCTTGATAATACACGCGGTAAAAGGTTCTACTAGTATCCCAGTTGTAATTGCTATAGTAATTGTCGGTAGCATGTGTGGAATCTACATATCTGTATCGCTCTGTTTTAAAGATAAAGCGATTCCCAATTCTGAATAAGGGTATTTTTATTTCAGCAGAGTTTGTATCTAATCTAATGCTTTTATTTCCAATATTAAAGGCTTGAAAAATATCTAAATCGTAATTTTGACCATAATTAACGGCCGAAAGTAAACGGGTTGCATATTGCTCTTTACGGGTTAGTTCAACCACTCCGCCACCCGGAATATATTCTTCAGCTTGTGCAAAATTTACATTAGGCGAGAGTCCACCATTTTCGTACAAGGTACTATTATTAAACGAAAAACTTGATGCTAATACATAATTGTTTGATGGGGCAAAATAGGTTCCAAATAAGCGTATATTGGTAACTCCTGCCCACATATGGTTATAAAATCCAGCAGAAGTAATACGTCTAAAATCTAATCCAATTTGTACAGATTCTTTGATACGTTGTGTATGAATTACAGATAAAATCTGTTCTAATCTCTTTCCTTCTTTTTGAATACCGGTATTGGCAAAGTTATACGAAGCCTCGGTGTAGGGTCTTAATGTGCGGTAAAAACGGGCATTCCGACCATTAAATAAATAGTATTGAGAGTTTTCTTTCCCTAAATTAAATCCTGTACTTGAATCAGGTTGGAAGAAAATGGGATAAATTGGTCGCCCTGGATTATCGGTAACTGGAAAGTTATATTGCTGAATTCCTTGATAGTAAAGATGTAAATCCTTTAATGTAGTATCGGCTTTATTCAACTTCTGTTCTCCAAGAACGAAGAGGTTGTAATTTTCGAGAATATAGAATTCAGTCGTATCTTTTAAGATACGAAGACTGTCTTTTCTGGTCATTTGTGCGAAGGCATTCGTAACCAAAAAGAAAAGGAAGAATATGACTATACCTTTTTTCAATGTCTGCAAAAGTACATTTTGTTTCTGAATCAACAAGGAATGTGTAAACGGGGAAATCCTTACCTTTGTATTTCAACATAAAAATAGATGATGGAGATTGTTTTAGCAACGAATAATCAGAAGAAAGTAGATGAAATTATTGCCAAGCTTGGAGATAGTAGTATAAATTGGAAAAAACTTTCGGAAGCAGGAATTAAAGTTGAACTACCTGAAACCCATGAAACACTTGAAGAAAATGCTCTTGAAAAAGCGGCTTATGTTTACGAAAATACAGGTTTGAATGCTTTAGCTGATGATTCAGGACTTGAAGTAGAAGCCCTGAATGGGGCCCCAGGTGTTTACAGTGCACGTTACGCAGGTGTACACGGCGATGCTGAAGCTAATATGGCTAAGTTGTTAGGAGAATTAAAAGGAATTGAAAATCGTAAAGCTTGCTTCAAAACTGTTTTAGCCCTAATTTTAAACGGGAATAAATTCGAATTTAAAGGCGAAATTTGGGGGCAAATTACAGAAAACAAAAGAGGTACAGCGGGTTTTGGATACGACCCAATTTTTATACCAGATGGATATGATAAAACTTTTGCTGAAATGAGCCCTGAAGAAAAAAATTCTATTAGTCATAGAAGCATTGCTGTTCAGAAATTAGTTGACTTTTTAAAGACTCTATAATTATGGAATTCATTAATAAAGAAATACAAGACTATTCAGATAAACATAGTTCGCCAGAGCCAATTGTTTTACAAGAATTAAATAGAGAAACTCATGCCAAGGTAATGTCGCCACGTATGTTGAGTGGGCATTTTCAGGGACGTTTATTATCACTTTTTAGCAAAATGTTGCAACCCAAATTGGTTATAGAGGTTGGGACATATACAGGATATTCGGCATTATGTTTAGCAGAAGGCTTACGAGAAGGTGGTAAATTGCATACAATAGATATAAATCCAGAGCAAGAAAAGAGGATTAGAACATATATAGAAAAGGCAGGATTTACGGATAAGATTGAACTTCATATTGGGAATGCGAAGGATATTATTCCGAAAATAGAAGGAGAGATAGATTTAGTTTTTATAGATGCAGATAAGAGTAATTATTATATCTATTTTGAATTAGTAGCAGATAGGATGAGTAAAGGTGGTTTAGTGATTGCGGATAATGTATTGTGGAGTGGAAAAATTTTGGATGAGAAGGAGCGGATTAAAGATAAAGATACGAAGGCGCTGCATGAATTCAACGAAAAAGTGAGTCAAGATCCACGTTTTGAGGCCTTATTGATGCCCATTAGGGATGGTTTAATGGTCTTGCGTAGAAAATAGTGGTTTCCAGTAACTTAATGCTTTTTTATGATACTCTGAAAAATTCTTATTAAGATTGTGGATTAATTTGGTAAGATGAGTGATAAGCAACATACATTAAAGGAGACGTTTTCGATTAGTGGTCAAGGCTTGCACACGGGTGCGTCGGTGACTATTACATTCCATCCAGCTGCTGAGAATCATGGAGTGGTTTTCAAGAGGATAGATGTTGAAGGTCAGCCAGAAATTAAAGCGAAAGCAGAATTTGTAACGGATACCATGCGTGGTACTTCAATCGGTATAGATGGGGTTAAAGTGCATACGGTAGAGCATGCATTATCTGCGATTGTAGGGAACGGTATTGATAATGTTTTAATAGAATTAGATGGGCCAGAAGTACCCATTTTAGATGGTAGTGCAAAACCATTTACCGATTTAATTAGTGCTATAGGAGTAGTTGAGCAAAATGCACCGAGAGAGGTATTTGTAGTAACCGAGCCTATTCGCTATAAAGATGAAGAAACAGGGTCAGAATTGGTATTAATGCCATCTGATAAGTATGAAATTACGACTATAGTTGACTTTAACTCAATAGCATTACCAACGCAATACGCTCATTTTGATTTTGAGAATGGAAATTATAATGAAGAGATTGCGAAGTGTAGAACCTTCACTTTTTTACATGAATTAGAGATGTTATTGAAACATAATTTAATTCAGGGTGGAGATTTAAGTAATGCCATAGTATTTTCAGAGCGTCCGATTGCTGCTGAAAGCATGGCAACATTAAGAGAGAAGTTCAACTTAACAAATCAAGAGATAAACGTGGGTAGCATGGTAAATACAGAGCCATTGCGATATCCCAATGAACCTGCGCGTCATAAATTATTAGATGTGATAGGTGATTTAGCCTTATCAGGAGTTTATATAAAAGGACATGTCTTAGCAACAAAGCCAGGTCATAAAGTAAATACGGCTTTTGCAAAGCTCATTTCAGACGAGGTTAAGAAGCGTAGTAATGGCCAACAAATGCCGTATATAGACTTAACGAAAAAGCCTTTGTACGACATACATGATATTTTAAAAATTCTTCCACACAGATATCCATTCTTATTAGTAGATAAGATTTTAGAAATGTCGGAAGACAAAGTGGTAGGTGTAAAAAATGTGACAATGAATGAGCCATTTTTTACCGGTCACTTCCCTGAAAATCCAGTAATGCCAGGAGTTATGATGATAGAAGCCATAGCCCAGGTAGGTGGAATTTTAGTAATGAATACATTAGATAATCCTTCGGATTATACACCATTCTTTGTAAAGATTGATAATGTGAAATTCAAACGTAAAGTAGTTCCAGGAGATACTTTAGTATTTTTTGTGGAACTAATGTCTCCAATTCGTCGCGGAATATGTCATATGCGTGGCGTGGGTTATGTAGACGGAAAGCCAGTAATGGAAGGCGAGATGATGGCTCAAATTATAAAAAACGAAAAACTCTAACTAAAACACAATGATTCAACCACTTTCGTTCATTGACCCTTCAGCTAAAATAGGATCAAATGTTATTATTGATCCGTTCACGGTTATTCATAAAAATGTAGAGATTGGAGATGGTACTTGGATAGGCAGTAATGTTACTATCATGGAAGGAGCGCGCATTGGAAAAAATTGTAAGATTTTTCCAGGAGCCGTTATTTCAGCTATTCCTCAAGATCTTAAATATCAAGGCGAAGATACTACTGTTGAAATTGGCGATAATACAACTATTCGCGAATTTGTTACCATAAACCGTGGAACCAGCGATAAATGGAAAACTGTTGTAGGTGCAAATTGCTTAATTATGGCTTATTGCCATATCGCCCACGATTGTGTTGTTGGTAACCACTGTATTCTAGCTAATGGAGTTACTTTAGCCGGACATATACTAGTTGGTGACTATGCAAATATAGGTGGATTAACTGCCGTACAACAATTCATTCATATTGGTCAACATACCTATATAGCTGGTGGCTCCTTAGTACGTAAAGATATCCCTCCTTATGTAAAAGCGGCTCATGAACCTATCACATATATGGGTATTAATAGTGTAGGACTAAGAAGACGCGGTATGAGTTCCGAAAAAATTAATGAAATTCAGGACATCTATCGTACCATTTACCTTCGTAATAATAACCTTAGCCAAGCCATAGAAATTATTGAAACAGAAATGAAACCAACTCCTGAACGCGACGAGGTTTTACTCTTTATTTCTAGGAGTAAAAAGGGTATTATGAAGCGTGGCGGAAGCGGTAATGGCGAAGAATAATTCATGTTTATTCAACTAGATAATATCTCAAAGAGATTTGGCAATACTATCATTGCTCGCGATCTGTCTCTCACCATAAATTCTGGTGAAAAATGGCATATTTCTGGTTCTAATGGTAAAGGTAAAAGTTCTTTAATGCAGATTTTAGCTGCTTATAGCTCTCCTGACCTTGGACAAGTTATCTATAAAAGTTCTGATAATAAAAACCTCAATCCCGGTGAGGTTTTTCAGTATATTAGTATTTCAACTCCTTATACCGATTTGATTTACGATTATACCCTACAAGAACAAATCGATTTTCATTTCCAATTTAAAAAGTCTTTGGTTAGTAAAGAAGTGCTTACTTCTTGGCTTGAAAGAGCTAAATTAGAAGCTGTGAAAAATAGACCTCTGGGTTTGTTTTCTTCGGGAATGAAACAAAAAGTTAAACTAATTCTTACACTCCTGTCGGATGCTCAATGCATCTTCTTAGATGAACCTTGCAGCAATTTAGACCAAGATGGTAAGGAATTTTATAAAGAATTAGTAAATTTCAGGTTGACTATACCTTCAACTTGGATTATCTGTAGCAATAATCAACCTGAAGAACATTTCTTTTGTAATAAAACCCTAGATTTAGATAGTTTGTAATGACTAAATTCAAACTTCCTGTCGGAATAATATTTTTACTTACCCTTGCTTATTTGCAGGCCTGTGCACCTTTACCCATGAAGGGCAATTTTAATGAAAAGAAAATCTTTGTAGGTCCTGGTCCTGAAGATATAGTTGCAGATACTTTTGGAGGTCGAAATAGATTAATTGTTTCATGTAGCGAAAGACGTAAAGGTGCTGGTAATTTAAGCGATTTATGGGCTATAGATTTATCTAACGACTCTACTTATATTCTAAAAAGAACAGGCGAACCCGAAGATAATTTCGTGTTTAAGCCACACGGAATTGAAATTTTGAATGTAATTAATAAAACCTTCCTTATGGTTGTAAACCATAATATAAAAGATGGTTACGAAAGACAAAGTCTTTTAGTATATCAATGGAATAAGGATCATTTTTATTGGTTACAAGAATTGTATTATGATGGTACGGGAGTGTATTATAGATATCGCTATCCAATTAAAGAAGGTGCCGTTCATGAAATTTATTTAGATACCATTCAAACAGGAAAAGACTTAGCATTTACTCATGCTAATGATGTACATCGTGGCCCAGATGGGCGTTTATGGTGGACTAATGATATGAGTAAAAGTGGTAAATACATAGAAAATGTATTTGCTATGAAATCGGGGTGGGTAGGAAGTTTTCAATACCCAAGAGATATTCAAAAATCAAAACAAAAGTTTGCATATCCCAATGGATTAATCACTGTTGGAAATGACCTTTGGATTTCAACGGCTCGTGAACATAAAATCTACAAATTGAAAAATGGAGATTTGAATTCCAAAGCAGAGTTTATTACCAAAGTTCCTGGTGGCGATAATTTCACACATTTTGGAGATGAAGTATTGGTAACTTCGCATCCTAAACCATTAAAATTTTTGGCTCATGCAAAAAAAGCAGACAAAAAATCACCGTCTGTTGTTTACGCAATTCATAAATTGAGTGGAGAAAAGCGTGTGGTATATTCAGATGATGGGAAACAAATTAGTGCAGTTTCAACAGCTTTACAAATTGGGGATAATTTGTATTTAGCTCAAGTTTTTGACCCCTATATTTTAAAGGTGACGAAGAAATAAATATCGTTTAAAAATATAAATTGGTCTAATCGGAGTAGGGAATATTCAATAAGTAACTTACCTTCGTAGAAAGATGAACCGCCTACTACTCGAAAATATAATTATAGCGCTTAAGTCAATCAAAGGGCAATTACTCCGTACCGTGCTTACGGTGTTAATAATTGCTTTTGGAATAATGAGTTTGGTGGGTATGCTTACATCTATTGATGTATTAGAGCAAAATGTAACATCAAATTTTGGAGCCTTAGGAGCGAATACTTTTACTATTGTTAAAGAAAAGGGCAATATTCGTAGGCATGGTGGTGGAGGCGGTACCGATCGTCCAGATATTAATTGGGATAATGCACGTTTATTTAAAGAAAGATTTGAATTTCCTTCCTTGGTTTCCATATCAACTATGGTAACAAGTGCTGCAACTTTACAATATCAAAATACCAAAACTCAACCCAATATTACAGTTTGGGCAGGCGACGAGAATTATTTAAATGTTTCGGGGCGTAAATTACAAGCAGGAAGAACATTTACAACGAATGAATTAAACTCATCGGCTAGTTTAATAATTTTAGGTGCAGAAACAGCTGAAAATTTATTTGGAACTGCCTTGGCTGCTTTAGACAAAAACCTGATGTTAGGTTCTCGTTCATATTTAGTAATTGGTGTTTTAGAGAAAAGTGGATCTGGATTTGGTGGAGGGCGAGATAGAGAAGTTATCATCCCCTTAGGGAATTATAGAGCTTTTTATGCTTCTGGTAATACCAGTTATCAAGTTCAAGTAAAAGTGAATGATGTTTCGATGTTAGATGCAGCTGTAGAAGAGGCTAGAGGGATATTTAGGCCAATACGTAAATTAAGAGCCTTTGAAGAAGATGATTTCGATTTTAATAGAAGTGATGGTTTAATAGAAGAGGTGTCTTCTTTAACTAATTATATGGCTGGAGGGGCTTTGGTTATTGGATTGATTACGATACTTGGAGCTTTGACTGGCTTAATTAACATTATGCTCGTTTCTGTAAACGAACGTACCCGCGAAATTGGTGTACGAATGGCGGTGGGAGCTACTAAACGTACTATTGCAACACAATTCTTAGTTGAAAGTGTGGTTATTTGTCAGTTAGGTGGTGCTTTAGGAGTGTTTTTTGGTATAGTTATTGGGAACTTGGTAGCTCTTATAATTGGCGGAACTTTTGTATTACCAATATTATGGATGACTTTAGCAGTAATACTTTGTTTTATAGTGGGAGTAATTGCGGGTGCATACCCAGCAATTCGTGCAGCAAAACTTGATCCAGTTGTTGCATTGCGTCACGATTAAATTGTATTTTTGGGGCATGAAAATAATCTGTATTGGGCGTAATTACGCTGAACATGCCAAAGAATTAAATAACGAAACTCCAGAAGAACCAGTAGTGTTTTTAAAACCAGATACGGCTTTAATTAAGTCGGGTGATACATTTTATTTACCAGATTTTTCGAATAACGTTCAACACGAAATAGAACTAGTACTAAAAATTTGCAAAGCTGGTAAGCATATAGAACCTGAATTTGCAGGGAATTACTATAAAGAAATTTCGGTAGGAATCGATTTTACGGCTAGAGATTTACAACAAAAATTGAAGTCAAAAGGTTTGCCTTGGGAAAAAGCAAAAGGGTTTGATGGTTCTGCAGTTGTAGGTCAATTTGTTACATTGAGTGAGCTTTCGAATCCTATAGAATTTTCGTTAGAAGTTAATGGAGAGCTTCGTCAACATGGAATTTCGAGCGATATGATTTTTGATTTTAATCAAATTGTTAGTCATATTAGCAAATATTACACTCTAAAAGTTGGCGATTTGATTTATACAGGAACTCCAGCTGGAGTATCAGCAGTGAAAGCAAATGACCAATTAGTAGGAAAACTAAATGGACAAGAGTTGTTTTCGGTTGATGTTAAATAATTCATCAAATTTTAAATTAGACTTGTATAGGTCAAAAAACTTCATTTCCTTTAGCTAAAATACATACACATATGAAAAAATCCTTATCGCTATTAGCAATTGTACTTGCATGCGCAGTAATGTTAACAGGTTGTTTGACTTGTGAGAAGAAAGACTACGTATATACATTAAATAAAGATGGATCAGTTAATCTAACCATTACTTATTATAATATTATGAGTAGTTATTCTGGGAATGAGGATGACGATTCAATTACTCCACAAAGTACTTTAGAGGACGATTATAATGATTTAATGACCAATTATATTGGAGGTTCGCAACCAGAGAATGATTATAAAAATGCGATAGTAGAATCTAAACGTCTTTATGAAGACAATGGCAAGTTGAACGGAGAAGTGAAATTGAAATTTATGAATCTTGAAGATGCTGGATTATATGCGAACAAAAAGCATAAACTAATTATTAAAGATTTCTGTACAAGCTTCAGTGAAACACTTTCTTCAACTAATGGTGAAAATAATGGGGTAAATCCATTTGTAATTTGGGATATAAAATCGACCAAGTTGGTATATACGACATCCGTTTCTTCTCCTTACGAAGAAAGCAATAGCAGTTTATTATCTCGTTGGAAAAGAAGATAATTGAAAAATATAAGTTAAGGACGTCTCATTTTTATGAGGCGTTTTTTTTGTCGAAATTTTCAAGAAATTGAAGTGGGCTGGGCAGCTTGGTAAAAATTGAACTCGATTATTTTGCTTGTGGCTTATAAAATTTACCATATTTTATTAGTACATTCACCCCACTAAATATATAATTTGAGCACAATTCAGAACTTCGTATGGAAGAAACTACACAAGCAGCACTAATAACGAATGACGCAGTTGTTCTTGGAATATTAATATCCATTTTAGCTTTAATTTTCTATTTATCATCGCATTCTAATGCGTATTTACAAAAGTTTTTCACTTATGTTCCTTCGCTATTATTATGCTATTTTATACCTGGTATATTAAATAGTTTGGGTATAATTTCAGGTGAGAATTCTTCTCTATATGGAATGGCTAAAAATTATCTTTTACCAGCTTCACTAGTTTTATTTACCTTAAGTATTGACTTTAAATCGTTATTAAAGCTTGGTCCTAAAGCGCTTATTGTGTTTTTAGCAGGTACAATAGGAGTAGTAATTGGAGGACCTATCGCCTTGTTTTTAACCAAATTGATTTTTCCAAATGCATTCGCAGGTACCGGAGCAGATGAGGTTTGGCGTGGTATGTCGACAATCGCTGGATCATGGATTGGCGGTGGAGCAAATCAAACTGCCATGAAAGAAGTCTTCCAACCTTCAGGCCCTCTTTTTTCGGTTATGATTGCAGTTGACGTTTTCGTGGCCAATATTTGGATGGCTGTATTGCTTTATGGTGCTGCTCGTTCTAAGAAGGTAGATTCTATGCTTAAAGCTGATTCTTCTTTAATTGATGATATAAAAAAACGTATGCGGGAATTTAGAGAACAATCTCTTCGTATTCCTAAAACTAAAGATTTAATGATTATTGCTGGTGTGGCTTTTGGAGCGGTTGCAATTGCTCATTTTGCATCAGAAATAATTGCTCCTTATTTAGCTAAAAATTACCCACAATTAGAAAGCTTTAGTTTAACCTCTGCTTTCTTCTGGATTGTTTTATTGGCAACTACATTTGGCTTAATACTAAGTTTTACTCCAGCTAAAAATCTAGAAGGTGCTGGTGCAAGTAATATTGGAAGTGTTTTGCTTTACATTTTAGTTGCAACCATTGGTATGCAGATGGATGTAACGGCTATTTTTAATAATTGGCAATTCTTTATAACCGGTCTTATTTGGATGGCTATTCATGGTGTATTTATTATGCTTATTGCTCGTTTAGTTAAAGCTCCATTCTTCTTTGCTGCTGTAGGTAGTCAAGCTAATATTGGTGGTGCTGCTTCTGCGCCGGTTGTTGCTGCTGCTTTCGATCCTGCACTTGCATCTGTAGGTGTTCTTCTTGCCGTATTAGGTTATGCACTTGGGACATATGCAGGTTATATATGCGGTATTTTGATGCAATGGGCTTCTGCTCTGTAGGTAAATTTCGTATCTTTAATAAGTTATGGACGATAGCGGAAAATATATAGTATGGGTGGTGCCCATTTTCTTCTTACTAATATTTCTCGAAATGTTTGTGGCTCTTCGTAAAAAAGGCCGTGCAATTCGAATGAATGATAGTGTTACCAATTTGCAGATTGGACTATCAGAACAGGTTTTGAGCGTGGTTATTAGAGGGTCTATGTTTGTGCTTTATGCATACATATACGAAAATTTTCGCTTCTTCACACTCGAGTTTAATATTCTAAATACCATTATTCTACTTTTTTTGTTCGATATGCTCTATTACTGGGCACATCGTTGGTCGCATGAAATAAATATCATGTGGGCATCGCATATCGTACATCATTCTTCACAAGAATATAATTTGTCGGTTGCTTTACGTCAACCTTGGTTTCAACCTCTCACTACTTCGTGGGTATTCCTGCCAGTTGCATTTTTAGGCTTCCCAACCGAAATGTTTATTATGGTTTCTGCCGTTGATATTTTATATCAATTCTGGATACATACTGAATATGTTGGTAAAATGGGAAAGGTGATTGAGTTTATTTTTAATACTCCTAGTCATCATCGTGTACACCATGGTACCAATCCTAAATACTTAGATAAAAATCATGCTGGAATTTTTATTATTTGGGACAGGATGTTTGGAACATTTCAAGAGGAAGAAGAAGCCCCAGAATATGGAATTACATCAGGGTTAGAAAGTTATAATCCTCTTTACATTAATACACATTATTTTGGAGAATTATGGCAAGGTTCAGCGGCATTAAAACGTCCGTTAGATAAGTTCAAACTTTGGTTTATGCCTCCAGGTTGGCGCCCTGCATCGGAGGGTGGGCGTTATATTCCAACTGAAGCACCTAATCTTCCACTTTATAATATTCCTATATCTAAAAGCTTAGCTTTATACCTTGGATTTCAATTCTTGTTTGCTGCTATGGCAAGCCTTTGGGTAATTTGGTACCAAAGCGAATATTCTGTTTGGGAAATACTATCTTATGCTGTTATAGCAATAATCCAAATGTCGTTATTAGGTCTAGTTTTCGAACAGAGGAAATCTTCTAAATGGCTCGACTTAATCCGACTTTTTACATTACCTCTCATGTATTACTTTATGAAAGGATTAAGTATAGAATTATGGGGAGTATTTGGAGTTTTATGGGTAATCTCTATAGGATTTAGTATATATTATCACTTTCTCTCGGTTCATAAATCATAGATTTATAGGACTTTATCTTGATAGTTTAAATTATTCGTTAAAGTCTGTCAGAATGGCAGATTGTCCCTTTTTTTGTATTATATTTGCATCTATTTTTTTGAATAAATGCAAGGAAACAAGGTTATAGACGAAAGTCGCCAAGGCGAAGCCACCGTTATAGAAGGAGCTGTAAAAAACGAAAAGGGGAAAGTTTATATTGAGAGCTACGGCTGTCAGATGAACTTTTCGGATAGTGAAATTGTAGCTTCGGTGATGGCTGAAAATGGTTATGCTGGCACTAGAAACATGGAAGAAGCGGATGTAATTTTCTTAAATACATGTGCTATTCGTGATAATGCCGAGCAAAGAATTCGTCATCGTTTATCAGAACTTAAAGCAAGTAAAAAAGAAAAACCAGAACTTTTAGTTGGGGTGCTTGGATGTATGGCTGAGCGTCTTAAAGAGAAGTTTTTAGAGGAAGAAAAATTGGTAGATATGGTTGTTGGACCAGATGCATACCGCGACCTTCCTAACTTGGTTAATCAAGCTACTGATGGCGAAAAAGGGATGAATGTATTCCTTAGCCTTGAAGAAACTTATGCAGATATTTCTCCTGTACGTTTAACTGGAAATGGGCTTTCTGCTTTCATTTCTATTATGCGTGGTTGCGATAATATGTGTACCTTCTGCGTTGTACCTTATACACGTGGGCGTGAACGAAGCCGCGATGTAGATAGTATACTTCAAGAAGCTCAAGAACTATTTAATAATGGGTATCGCGAAGTGACTCTTTTGGGTCAGAACGTTGATAGTTATTTATGGTTCGGGGGTGGTCCTAAAAAAGAATTCAAAAAATTAACAGATGAAGAAAAAGCTAATGCAGTTGACTTTGCCGATTTATTAGAAAAAGTTGCTCAAATTAGTCCTCTTCTTCGTGTACGTTTCACTACTTCACATCCTCGTGATCTTACCGATAAGGTGCTTGAAGTAATGAAGAAATACGACAATATTTGTAAATATATACACCTTCCAGTTCAAAGCGGAAATACACGTGTGTTATCGGTTATGAACCGTGGTTATTCTCGTGAATGGTATATGGAAAGAATTGATGCAATTCGTAGAATTATGCCAGATTGCGCAATTTCAACTGATATTATTACGGGTTTTTGTTCTGAAACAGATGAAGAACATCAAGATACTTTAAGCTTGATGGAGTATAGCAAGTTCGATTATGCATATATGTTTAAGTATAGCGAAAGACCTGGTACTCCAGCTGCTAAAAAAATGCAAGACGATGTTTCTGAAGAAGTAAAAGGTAAACGTCTGCAAGAAGTAATAGAGCTACAAACTCGTTTATCACTTGAATCGAATAAAAAAGATTTAGGTAAAGTAATGGAAGTATTGGTGGAAGGCCCATCTAAGAAAAATCCAGAAGAGTATTGTGGCCGTACTAGTACTAATAAAATGGTTGTATTCCCTAAACAAAATACCCAAAAAGGCGATTATGTTTGGGTTGAAATTAAAGACTGTACTTCTGCTACATTGAAAGGTGTAATAACTGAAAAATAATTATGAGTGCTTCCCTTCAAGATATAAAAAACAAGTTTGGAATTATTGGTGTATCTAGCGGATTAGATAGAGCACTTGAAATAGCCATTCAGGTTGCAGCTACTGATTTATCTGTATTAATTACAGGTGAAAGTGGAGTAGGGAAGGAAGTGTTTTCTAAAATTATTCATTTTAATAGTCCGCGTAAACACAATAATTTTATTGCAGTTAACTGTGGTGCTATACCTGAAGGAACCATAGATAGCGAATTATTTGGCCACGAAAAAGGTTCATTTACTGGAGCTACTGAAGCACGTAAGGGTTATTTCGAAGTGGTTGACGGTGGTACCATTTTCTTAGACGAAGTAGCTGAATTACCTCATGGAACCCAAGTACGCCTATTACGTGTGCTCGAAACGGGTGAATTTATTCGTGTAGGTGCTAGTAAAGTACAGAAAACCAATGTACGTGTTGTAGCAGCAACGAACGAAAATATGCCGCTTGCCATTCAAAAAGGTAAGTTCCGCGAAGATTTATTTTATCGTTTAAATACAGTTCCTATTCGAATCCCACCATTACGCGAACGTCCAGAAGATATACATTTACTGTTCCGCAAATTTGCTGGTGATTTTGCTGATAAATATCGTATCCCCGTTATTAAATTAACTTCAGATGCGGTTACTATGCTCGAGAATTATCGTTGGCCAGGTAATATTCGTCAACTTAAAAATGTAGCAGAACAAATAAGTATTTTAGAGAAAGATAGAATTATCTCTCCTGATGTACTCCATAAATATCTTCCAGATTATGCAGAGCGTAATTTACCAGTGCTATCGGGCATGTCTTCTGGCGAAGATTTCTTAGCCGATAAAGAAATGGTGATGAAGGCAATGATAGAAATGCGAAAGGAAATTAACGAACTTAAATCGGTAGTTAGAACTTTTGTAAGTCGTGGGCATGATGGGGTTGATTTCAATGCTAATGATTTCGATTCACCAGCATATATTCCAGTTGGAAATACAGGAAATTCTGTTCCTAGCGTTAATACAAATTACGGAGAACCTCATATTTCTCATGTAGAGGATCAAGATTTGTATGAGGAAACAGAAGAAGTACTTTCATTGAGCGACAGAGAGAAAGAAGCTATTGAAAAGGCGCTTCAGAAACATCGTGGTAAACGTAAAAATGCGGCTCAAGAATTAGGTATTTCTGAACGAACTTTATACCGAAAAATTAAAGAATACGATATTAAAGGATAATGCGTAGATCAATATACATATTTGCGGTAGTAGTTTTACTTAGCAGTTTATTTGCTTGTAAAGTACAGATTACTATGTCTGGACAAAGTATACCAGAAAATGCGCGTACGGTAATGGTTAAACCTTTTATTAATCAGGCACCACTTGCCAATCCATTATTTGCACAACAGTTTTCAGAGAATCTTAAGAATAAATTTCAACGCGAAACTAAATTAGAACTTGTGGGTTCTAATGCCGATTTAGAATTCGAAGGAGCTATCTCGGGTTATACCGTTGCTCCTATGGCTATTCAAGGTAACCAAACCGCAAGTACTAACCGTTTAACGGTTACTGTAACGGTAACTTATACGAATAATTTTGATGAAGAAAAGAACTTTACTCAAAGTTTCTCACGTTTTGCCGATTTCCCTGCGAATCAGACCTTATCTGCAGTAGAGGGTACTTTATTATTAGATATACAAGAACAATTATCTCAAGACGTATTTAACCGTGCCTTTATCGACTGGTAATCTTACGAAGTAAGATTTTCTGGAGCTATTTCGTCCTTAAAATACCTTTTAAGGAAGTGATGCGAAATGTAAATAAATGGAGTAAGAGCAAGTGCTACCAAGATTTTGAATAAATAATTATCCCATCCAATAGAGATATATTGCTCGAAGGTAAAAGTTCCAGGTAAATAGAACCCAATCCCTAGTACAACAAAAGAATCTATGCACTGAGAGATTAAAGTACTTCCTGTTGCACGAAGCCAAACCATACGTGCTTTCGTAAGTTTACGTATATACCAAAAAACTGTAACGTCTAATAATTGCGAAAGTAAAAAGGCTACAATACTACCAATAATAACAGTCAGACTTTGACCAAAAACAATGGCAAATTGGGTGTCGTTAGCTGGACTTCCGGGCGCTGCGGGTAAATGAATAGCAGCGTAAATAATAAAGAAAGAATAGCCAATAAGAGCACTGGTTATAAAAGATAAACGCCGTACAACTTTAGGTCCGTAGAATTCATTAATCATATCAGTAGCCAAGAA
>DATCKI010000283.1:0-2829 GCA_036562365.1 Bacteroidia bacterium
TATTAGATTTGGGTTTGAATTAATAGAAAATATTTGCAATAAATATGGCACTACTATTGAAATAATTGATAACACAGAAAAAACTGAAGAACAGGAACTTGTAGAAGATTTAGTTCAAATAATAACAGTATTTAGTTGCAAATTACAAGGTAAGAGAGCAAATAAAGTCAAAAAAATGATTAAGGAGCTGGCAGAAGATGATAAAGACTTATAAAGTAATGCTTCTGCCCAACAATAAACAACGAACAAAATTATTTGAGTGTGCAGGGGTAGCAAGATGGGCATATAACTTTGCTTTAGCTACACAGCAGGAAAATCACAAAAACGGTGGCAAATTTCTAAGCGATGGAGAACTAAGAAAAAGGCTAACTGAGCTAAAGAAACAAAAAGAATACGATTGGCTTAACAAATACTCAAATAATATAACAAAACAAGCCATAAAAGACGCTTGTCAATCCTATAAAAACTTCTTTGAGGGAAGAACAAAGTTTCCTAAGTTTAAATCTAAAAAGAGAAGTAGACCAAGTTTTTATGTTGATACTGCAAAAATTAAAATAACAGATATTCATGTTAAATTAGAGAAATTAACTACTTCTAAAAAGAGTAATAAGCAAAAATTTAACTATATTAAACTTGCTGAAAAATGCAGAATACCAATAGGAAATAACACTAAATATTCTAATCCAAGAGTAACCTTTGATGGATTAAATTGGTGGTTAAGTATTGGAGTAGAAGAAGTTGAGACAAAAAATCAAAATTATACCGAAGGTATAGGCATAGACTTAGGAGTAAAAGATTTAGCTGTTGTAAGCAGTGGACAGAAGTTTAAAAATATAAACAAATTAAGCAAAGTTAAGAAGTTAGAAAAAAGACTTAAAGGACTACAACGTAAGTTATCTAAAAAATATGAGTTAAACAAAATTCAAATAGAAGACCAGCTATTAAATGTCAATAGATAATTTAATTTATTTTGCCTTTGGAATTATAGAATTTCTGTCAGAACCTGTAAAGGGGAAAAACATCCTTGACAGAACCTGCCATAAATTCTTATGTGAAAATAGGCAAAACAAATAAACCTAAATTAGAGGCAAAGAAATTTAGGCTAGGATTAAACTTAGCTTAAGAAATACCTTATATATGAGGTACGTAGGGCTTGTTATCACGTAATACAGCGAATATAATGTTGCACATCTTTCTAGCAACTGCACCTACAGCTGTTAAATGATGTTTTCCACGTGATTTAAGTGACTGATAATATACAGATAATGCTGGATCTTTAAAAGCTGCAACAGTAGCAGCTAACCAAATTGCTCTACGAAGATATGGAGAACCACGTTTTGAAATTTTAGTTTGAGTTCCAATGAAATCTCCAGATTGTTTTACAGCGACATCAAGTCCTGCATAAGCAACCAGTTGCGGAGCTGATTCAAAACGAGAAATATCACCAATTTCTCCAATGATTATGGCTCCAAGAACATCACCAATACCTGTAATCGTAGTGATTACTGAATTGGTCCTATGAAGCAAGGTTGAAATTTCAATTTCTAGTTCCTCAAGTTGATCTTCGATAAAGTTAATTTGAGCAATAATTTGTTTAATTTGAAATGCAAAGGCATTCTTTGCAAAACTTACTCCAAATGTATTAGAGGCAGACTCTTGTATTTCATTAGCTTTTGAAATACCAAATCGACCTTTACTTGCTTTTGATAAAAGCTCAACAAGAGTGTCTGTATCTATGGACAACATGTCCTCAGGAGTAGGATATTTAGATAGAATCTCTCTCGAGGTAACTCCAAAAGTATCTGAAAAAAGCTTGGAGTACTCAGGGAAAACTTGATCTAAAAGGGCGATACACTTGCGTTTCCAATCAGAACATTCGTCTACTAAAGCAAGTCGGTAACGAGATAATTGGCGTAAAGCCATAATATCTTCATCAGCTAAAGAAGTAGATGAGAATTCACCGAAACGCATAATTTGGGCTATGATAAAAGAATCTTTGGAGTCATTCTTGGTTTGTCTAATATACATCTTTCTAAAGGCATCGGATTGAATAGGATTAATAACGTAAACAGTAAAACCTAGATCAATCAGATAAGAATAAAGACTAACCCAATAGTGACCAGTTGCTTCCATACCAATGATAACATTGGAGGAATCAGCTTCGAATTTATCAAGCAAAGAAACTAATTTAGCACAACCTGCTTGAGAGTTTGAAAAGGAAATACTTTTATCAAGAAGCTTACCAGTAGAATTAATAATAGAAGCTTCGTGGTTTTTCTTAGCAATATCAATACCAACATAAAACATAAAATCACCAGCTTTTAAAATATTAACAGATAAAGTCTAGAACCTCTTTACTTTACACAATACAACCTCGTTAGATATTCAGTAACTAGGTACTATCCAGCTCATTCGCATATAGATGTAAAGAAGAGGCGCAACCCTTCATTAGGAAGACTAGGCTTCAAGGAGGTGAACTACGACCTCTATCTGTACAAATATTATCTCACAAGAATAGTGAGATAGAAAAGAAAATATAGTTTTTAAACTATGACTTTATTATACGAGGAGGTGATATAAATATGGCAAAAAAAATTCAACCAATTGAAAGATGCGACTCTGATGTAATACATGAGGAAATTGTAAATAAAGTGCGAGAAAAAATGCCTCAAGAAGAAACTCTATATGATCTAGCAGAACTATTTAAAGTTTTTGGAGATTCAACAAGAATTAAGATACTCTGGGCATAAGATGAATCAGAGATGTGCGTTTGCGATATTGCATTCTTATTAAATATGACCCAATCAGCAATTTCACATCAGCTAAGAG
>DATCKI010000287.1:0-12275 GCA_036562365.1 Bacteroidia bacterium
AAATAAGCTTGTCTCTTCCAATCCCCCCGCTCAGCTTCCTCTGCTTCTATTTGTTTGAAACCTACGTTTTTAGCTTTTAATTCTTTAGCTTCCTGAATTACTTCTTTGTCTCTGATTGGCGTACCAATTAAACAAAAGCTTATTACTGTTGCCCCCAATGCAATTATGGGTAATGTTTTTTTTATTATCCATTTATCTACTATTTCAAGCTTCAAAAAATCCCAAGAATTTTTCCCTATTTCTGAAAAAAATATTGCGTAAAATGGAAATGCTGGTGCTGCATAAAATATGCGCTGCTTTAAGGTAATGGATAAAGGAATAACACACATACTTGCAAATGTTAATGCAAATAAAGCGGCTCTATTAAGTTCTATTTTCTTGCTTATTATAAATAATAAGATGCTTAAGATAACAGGTATTATTAACTGTTGTAAAGCCTCTGTGAATATAAATAGATTATGAGTTGTGGTTATTTCTCGGTTATTGTCTAATGCGGCATAGAGCTGTGTTTCTAAATAAATATTTTGAGCCTGTTCCCAAGCCGGAAATATGAAAAATAATAATTTCATTAATCCCCATGCACTTGCAAATATTAGTATATAGATAAATATGAGTTTAGGAATTTCGAAATTTCTATAAAATAAACTGAATAAAAAAGGTATAGTTATAACACTTAAAGCTGTTGGTCCTTTGCAAAACCAAGCTAAGAGTATAAAAAATCCACTTAAAATGGCATTCCAACTTGTACCATTTACTGCTTTGATGGAAAAAATAGAACTTGCAAGCATGAAAAGAATCATGCTATTTTCAAGGAGATTATTTGACCAACACCAAGTAACAACTGGAATAGGAAGATAGAAGATTAAATTTCTCCAAAAAGCATTTTTATAATCGTCGTTTTGAAGCAATCTACTTAATTGAAAGTATAGAATTAGGAAGGCAATAAAGCAGAGTAAGGAATATATTTTTTCTGTTAGATAATATTCGCCCAATACTATAAAAAATGGGACCTGCATCCAAATTCCTAGGGGAGGATGTTCGTAGAAAGGGTTTTTAATGCTTTCGGTATAAAAAAGTTCAAAGCAGCTACCTTTACCTAAGGCTAAATTTCTGGCAATTGATGAATAGGTTAATCCATCAAAAAACATTCCTTCTAAAAAGATATAAGGAAGGAATAGGGTAGCCATTAAGGTAATGGCAATGATTTGATACGGGTTGCGTAACTTTATCAAGGTTAATCGTTAAACTCTTTACGTCTTAGTTCAAAGTTTTGACCTAAATATACCTTACGTACTTGTTCGTCGGCAGCTAAATCTTCAGATGTACCTTCTTTTAATATTTTCCCTTCGAATAATAAATAAGCTCTATCGGTAATATTTAAGGTTTCGTGTACATTATGGTCGGTTATTAATATACCAATATTTTTCTTTTTTAGAGAATAAATAATTTGTTGTATATCTTCAACAGCAATAGGGTCAACCCCAGCGAATGGTTCGTCGAGAAGTATAAATTTAGGGGAAGTAGCAAGCGCACGTGCTATCTCGGTACGTCTTCTTTCACCACCACTTAATACTTCACCTTTATTTTTACGAACGCGATTTAAACTAAATTCAGAAAGTAGAGATTCCATTTTTTCTTTTTGAGCAGCTTTACTCAAATTGGTCATCTCTAAAACAGCTTTTAAGTTATCTTCTACGGTAAGTTTACGAAAAACAGATGCTTCTTGAGGCAGGTAACCTATACCCCGACGAGCCCGTTTGAACATAGGTAGTTCGGTAATGTCGGTATTGTCTAAAAATATACGTCCTTCATTTGGACGAATAAGACCAACCGTCATATAAAAAGAGGTGGTTTTTCCTGCACCATTAGGGCCTAGAAGTCCAACAATTTCTCCTTGATTTACATTGAAAGAAACAGAATTAACTACAGTTCTTTGCTTGTATTTTTTGATTAGTTTCTCGGCCCTTAATTCCATATTAGTTTCCTAAATCGGATATGAATTTAATACGTACTAGTTGTAATTCTTCCTCGCTATAAACATCGCCATATTCGTTAATGGCATCTTCTAATGATGCATTCTCAGAACTTCTGTAGAAGTCGAATAATTCGTCTTGTTCTTCTTTATCAATTATTTGATTAATCAAATAATCTAAAGATAATTTAGTGCCTGTATTAACGATTGATTCCATTTCGTTTAATAATTCAGCCGTACTTAAATCTTTAGCTTTTGACATAGCTTCTAAAGATAATTTACGGTCGATAGATTGAATTAAGTAAACTTTTAAATCGCTCTTTCCAGCTGTACTTTTTAGAGTAAATAGGTCTTGAGGACGATCTATGTCGTTTTCTTCAACGTATTTTGCAATTAATTCGATAAAAGGTTTTCCATGTTTCATGGCTTTTCCTTCTCCTACACCAGAAATTTCTTTCATTTCTTCCATAGTGATAGGATAACGTGTAGCCATTTCTTCTAAAGAAGGATCTTGGAATATAACGAAAGGAGGTAAATTTTTCTCTTTTGCTAATTTACGACGTAGGTCTTTAAGCATTTGCATTAAATTATCATCCAATGCGCCTCCACCTTTACTATTTGTAATTATGTCGTTGTCTCCATCTCCATCAGATTCGTAGTCATGGTCTTTAAAGAATTCAATATCGTATGGATTTTTCAAGAATTCTCTACCTTTTTCGCTTAGGAATAAGGTACCATAACGCTCAATATTTTTCTCTAAGAAATTATTTACAAGAGCTTGACGAATAACGGCATTCCAGTGTTTTTCGCCTTGTTCTTCGCCTTCACCAAAGCACTCTAATTGATCGTGTTTATAAGTTTTAATTGGATTAGTAACTCTACCAATTAATACGTCAACTAAGTGTTTAGCTTTATAATTGTCCTTAAGATCTTCTATAGTTTGTAAAAGAAGTTTAAGGTCGTTTTTAGCATTAAAATGTTCTTTAGGGTGTAAACAGTTATCGCAACCACCAGAAGCTACACAGTTTTCTGCATCGTATTCTTCACCGAAGTAATGCAGAAGTGTTTTACGTCTACAAACCGAACTTTCTACAAAAGTAACCACTTCTTGCATAAGAAGTTTACTAATTTCTTGTTCAGAAACTGGCTTACCAGAAAGTAGTTTTTCGAGTTTAATGATATCGTCGTGAGTATAGAAAGCAATACATTTACCTTCGCCACCGTCGCGGCCAGCACGACCAGTTTCTTGGTAATAACTTTCAAGTGATTTAGGGATATCGTGGTGTATAATAAAACGGATATCTGGTTTATCAATACCCATACCAAATGCAATAGTAGCAACTATCACATCAACCTCTTCCATCAAGAACATATCTTGGTGTTTAGAGCGGGTTTTAGCATCCATACCAGCGTGGTAAGGTACTGCATTAACCCCGTTTATTTGAAGGGTTTGGGCAATTTCTTCTACTTTTTTACGACTTTGACAGTAAACGATACCAGATTTACCAGCATTTTGTTTAATAATGCGGATAATTTCTTTAATCTCGTTTTTCTTAGGTCTTATTTCGTAATATAAATTGGTACGATTAAAGCTATCTTTGAAAACCTTTGCATCAGACATGCCAAGGTTTTTGATAATATCTAATTGAACTTTAGGTGTAGCTGTAGCAGTAAGAGCAATAATAGGAACACGGTCTATTGCTTCAATAATGCTTCTAAGTCTTCTATACTCAGGCCTAAAGTCGTGTCCCCATTCCGAGATACAGTGTGCTTCATCGATAGCGAAGAAGCTAATTTTAATGCTACGAAGGAATTCAATATTTTCATCTTTCGTTAAGCTTTCAGGGGCTACGTATAGAATTTTAGTGATACCATTTTGGGTATCGTTTTTAACGCGATCTCTTTCTGATTTGGTGAGTGAAGAATTGAAAAAGTGTGCAATTCCATCAACCGAGCCGAAAGCACGAATGCTATCTACTTGGTTTTTCATCAGAGCAATTAATGGAGAAACTACTATGGCCGTACCTTCGCTTGCAAGAGCAGGGAGTTGGTAGCACATAGACTTACCACCACCGGTAGGCATAATTACAAATACATCTTCACCATTTAGTAGAGTACGTATAATTTCCTCTTGTTTGCCTTTGAAGTTTTCAAAGCCAAAATGAGTCTTAAGTTGTTCGCGCAAATTTATGTTCGCCGCAGCGGTTTGATTCACCATGCTTTTTCGAATTTTGAATGAGGGTCATTTAATTCTAAATATACAAAAAAAAATGTATACTTAGTTGAATTAAATTTTGGTAGGTTTAGTATGGTTTTGCGGGCAATACGGTACCAGTAACTTCTCCGAATCCGATTTTATAATCTTTTCCTTCGCAGTAACCAGTTATCGTAATTTTATCATAGTCAAGTAAGAAAGTTCGAGTACTTCCATCTGAGATGGGAATAGGTTTACTTCCACCCCAGCTAAGTTCTAACATAGAGCCATATCCTTCTGGGTACGGTGCACTAATTGTACCAGATGCATATACGTCGCCAGCACTTATAGGGCAACCATTAACTGTATGGTGGGCTAATTGTTGTGGAATATTCCAGTATAGGTATTTATGGTTCGATTTTGAAATTAAACTTGCTTCTCCGTCTTTTGGAGTTAAGTAAACATCTAAAGCAATATCGAAGTTTTGTTTTCCACTGAATTGAAGGTATGGTAATACTTCTGGGTCTTGGCTTGGGCCATCAACTCTAAACGGTTCTAGAGCATCAATAGATACAATCCAAGGCGCAATTGATGATGCAAAGTTTTTACCTAAAAATGGACCTAATGGAACATATTCCCATTTTTGTAAATCACGTGCACTCCAGTCGTTGAATAAAGCTAATCCATAAACATGTTCCCATGCATCTTGGGTTTTAACACAATCTCCAAGTTTAGTACTCTTTCCAATTACAAAGGCCATTTCCAATTCAATGTCCATACGTTTACTTGGGCCAAAACTTGGTTTTTCTGCGCCGTCGGCCATGGTTTGCCCATTTGGACGGTGGAAATCGGTGCCACTGATTACAATTGAGTTAGAACGACCATGATAACCTACTGGTAAATGTTTCCAGTTAGGTAAAAGTGGTTCCATATTCGGACGGAAGATTTTTCCAACATTAGATGCGTGTTCTAAACTGCTGTAAAAGTCGGTATAATCTCCAATCTTCATTGCTAAATGCATAGTAGCATCTGCTTGAAGTACTAAAACTTCAGAAGCATACGACGCATTAGATGCATTTTCTGCATTTAAAAAATTTGAAATCTGACTACGTACAGAACGCCAAACAGTACGACCTAATTCTAAATATGAATTTATACTGTCTTTCGCAAAAATATTTTCGCTTACACCTTCTATCTTTATAAAGCCTTTGTCGAAACAAACAGCTAAGTCTAAAATATAATCTCCAATTGCAATACCTGCTCTTGGGGTTTTTTGTTCTGTACTGAAAATTCCAATCGGAAGATTCTGGATTGGAAATAAGCTACCTTGTGCACTCTCTACCCACGAACGTAATGCTGGGTCATTTGTTTTTTCTGGCATGTCTTCTTTTTTTCGAGGTACGAAGATAATAAAAAAAAATGCATGCTTTAGTTCGTGATAAACGTTAAAATTTCCCTATTATTCTATAGCTATACAAGTTTTTAAATATTGGGAAAGGGCTTTTATGCTTAGGAATTTATGACTATTTTCGCCTTATGAAATTTAAATTTGTCTATGCTATTTCGCTGATTTTTTTTGTTTTAAAACTAATTATTGGCTTTTTTGGATTAATAAAACCAGAATTTATTGCTAGCAAAGTAGTGGAAGTTGCTGGAGTTACTAGTATTATGAATAGTAGAACGGTGACATTAGGTATGTCGAAATATGTTATTACTGTTATGGTTGTGCTTTTGTCTAGTTCTATACTTGGATTTATGGGCATCGAATTTATGCGTAGGAAAAAACAATTCGGATTTTACATCTATGCTTTGGTACAAATTATTGTGGCTGCTTTATTGATGTATAGCGGATTTAATATTTATGCTGGTTTGCAATATTTATCGATATTACCTTTATTAGGAATATTACTTTACGTTTGGAATTGGGAACATTTTTCAGCTTCTAATTAATCTCATTTCATGCAAAAGGTTCTCATTTTAGATAATTACGATTCGTTTACCTATAATTTATACCATTATATAGAAAGTATGGATGGGGTAGAGGTGGACGTATATAGAAATGATGAAATCAAATCTTCTTTTGCAAAATCGTATGATACTCTAATTTTTTCGCCTGGACCAGGTTTGCCCAAAGATGCTGGTATTATGCCTGAATGTATAGATACTTGGTTTGGTAAGAAGAAAATGTTAGGTGTTTGTTTAGGTCACCAAGCTATAGCTGAATATTGTGGAGCTGAACTATTGAATTTGCCCCAGGTTTTGCACGGAATTTCGACAAAAATGAAAGTAGTTGATCTGCTTGATCCTATTTATAAAGGTATTCCTTTTACAAGTGAAGTAGCTCGCTATCATAGTTGGACCGTAAACCCTACATCTATGCCTACAAACCTTAAAATAACGGCTGAAGATGAACTAGGGAATATATTGTCTTTCCGCCATCTTGAAGCTCCAGTTTGGGGACTGCAATATCATCCAGAAAGCGTTTTAACTCCATTTGGGAAAAGTATACTCTCTAATTTTATTAGTCTTCCTTTTTAATCGTACTTTTGTGGAGTTTCCAATCATTATGTAATTAAATTTGTGTATGAGTACTTTTAGCGAACATATTCAAGCAGGATATCAATGTAAAGGAGAATATATTACCCTTGGTGCTGCAAAAGTAGATGGAGTTGTGGCCTCAGATGCGCATGTGAATATTCCACTTAAAACTATGAACCGTCATGGTTTAATAGCTGGTGCTACTGGTACTGGAAAAACAAAAACTTTACAAGTAATTGCAGAGCAACTTTCTCAAAAAGGTGTATCTGTTTTAATGATGGATATTAAAGGTGATGTGAGCGGTTTAGCTGCTCCAGGCGTCATGAATGCTATTATAGAAGAACGTCATGCCGCCATTAATTTACCTTGGAAAGCTTCGGCTGCTCCGCTTGAATTGTTAAGTTTATCGAATGCTCCAGGTACTCGACTTCGTGCAACTGTGAGTGAATTTGGTCCGGTTTTACTTGCTAAAATCTTACAGTTAAACGAAACTCAAGCTGGTGTTCTTAGTATTCTCTTTAAATACGCTGATGATAATCAATTACCTTTAGTTGACCTTAAAGACTTACGAAAACTCATTCAATTTTCAATTGAAGAAGGAAAGGAAGAAATTAAAAATCATTATGGGTTAATTTCTTCGGCATCAGCTTCGGCTATATTACGTTCTATAACAGCTTTAGAACAACAAGGAGGAGCTTTATTTTTTGGAGAACCTTCTTTCGAAGTTGAAGATTTAGTTCGAATTAATGAAAATGGATATGGTATGATATCTGTAGTTCAGTTAATGGACATGCAAGATAAACCTGCCTTATTCAGTACTTTTATGTTATGTTTATTAGCTGAATTATATCAGAAATTTCCAGAAGAAGGAGACTTAGAGCAACCTAAACTTTGTATATTTATTGATGAAGCGCATCTTATATTTCAAGAGGCTTCTAAAAGTTTATTACAACAAATTGAAACGATAATTAAATTAATTCGTTCAAAAGGTGTAGGTATATATTTCTGTACACAAAATCCGCAAGACATTCCAGATGCAGTTTTAAGTCAGCTCGGATTAAAAGTACAACATGCACTACGTGCATTTACAGAAAAAGATCGTAAAGCTATTAAAAAAGCGGCAGAGAATTATCCGCTATCAGAATACTATAAGACCGACCAATTATTAACTTCATTAGGTATTGGAGAAGCTTTAGTAACGGCATTAAACGAAAAGGGAATTCCCACTCCGCTAGCACATGTTGTTATGCGTTCACCTGAATCTAGAATGGATGTTTTGAGTGCAGAGGAGACCAATGCGGTAATAGCATCTAGTAAAATTGCATCGAGATATAATCAAGAGATAGATAGAGAAAGCGCTTATGAAATATTGACAAAGCGCTTACAAGAACATGCTGCAAGTGTAACTGCAGAACCTACTCCAAAAAGCAGTTCAAAAACAAGCAAAACCGCCCAGAAAGAAGAGAAGAGTGTATTAGAGAAAATGAGTAAAAATACCATGGTACGTCAATTAGGCAATACCGTTTTACGTGAGGTTACTCGTGGTTTATTAGGTGTACTTGGACTAAAATCGACGTCCAAAAAAAAATCTAGCTTTTTTTAATGGAAAATAATCCAAAAATTTCAATAGCCATTGATGGCTTTTCATCTTGTGGTAAGAGTACCTTAGCAAAGGCCTTAGCATCGCATTTGCATTATAATTATTTGGATACTGGTGCCATGTATAGAGGAGTAACCTTGTATGCCATGAAACAAGGGTGGGCTAAAGATGGTTTGTTGTATGTAGAAGAAATCACGAATCATTTAGACGATATAAATTTGTCGTTCGAGCGTAATCCAGAAACTGGAAAGAGCGAACTGATTTTAAATGGAAAGAATGTTGAAAAGGAAATTCGAACGCAAGATGTAGCGAATTTAGTGAGTCCTATTTCAGCAATACAAGCGGTACGTCGTAAATTACAACAAGCACAGCGCGAATTAGGTGCTGCGGGTGGGGTGGTAATGGACGGTCGCGATATTGGTACCGTTGTTTTACCGAATGCAGAACTGAAAATATTCATGACTGCCGATGTAGAAGTACGTGTAAAAAGAAGATACGATGAACACCGCTCTAAAGGTCAAGATGTGCCTATTGAAGTGGTTCGAGAAAATCTTAAAAAGAGAGATTTAATAGATTCAACACGTGTGGAAGACCCTTTACGTCAGGCTGAAGATGCTAGAGTTCTTGATAATTCAGAAATGACGCAAGAAGAGCAGTTTAACTTAGCACTTGAATGGGTACAAGAAGCCATTGAAAAAAAGAGAAATGCAACTGTTATGTAAGCACATATATGCTGGTCATACTGGCCCTGTTTATGTTGTTTTACCTAAAGATGATAGACATTTCTTTAGCGCTGGTTCAGATGGCATTATAGCTCAGTGGGATTATGAAAAACCCGAGCAAGCTACTGCTATTGCTATACTAAATACTCCCGTTTATTCCCTGTATTATAGTCCAACACACGATAAAATGTGGGTGGGGACTGCTGCTGGTAATATTCATCTTTTAGATGTTTCCAAGAAAACCGAATTAAAACAAATTGCTTTGAATGCCAACGGTATATTTCGCATTGAGTTTATATTAGGTAAATATTGGGTTTTAGGAGGAAATGGAAAATTATATGTTTTTGATGAAGATGAGAAATTGGTATGGGAATTAGATCTTTCAGAGTCGAAATTGAGGAGTATAGTTTTGTTTGATGGGAAGCTATGTATAGGAGACTCTGGCGGACAAATTTTCAAGATAAATCCTTTAAGTTTTAAAGTAGAAGATAGATTTGTGGCTCATAATCCATCGGTTTACGACCTATTGGTAATGGAAGGGTATTTGTACACATGTGGGCGGGATGGGCACATACGCAAGTGGAACAAAGAAAATATGTTAATTTGGGAAATTGCTGCGCATAATTACGCCATTTATACGTTACAAGAAATGGAGGGTAAAATAGTATCCTCATCGCGAGATCGGAAAATCAAGATTTGGGACATTGACGGAGGCTTTATAGGGAAGACATATCCAGAATTTGGTGTAAGAGGAAGTATAAACAGTAGTAAAGTGTGGAATGGAGGGGTTTTAGCTGCTTCAGACGATAAGATGCTAAGGTTTTTTCACCTAAAAAGGGTATAGAAAAGGCATTGCTTTGTGGGAGTGGTGATTAAGGCAATTCGGTGAATATTATGTGGGTAACTTCTTAAATTTTAGCATATGAGTTTTGTATTAAGTTTTGGGTTTTCGTACCTTTGCGCCTTAAAAAATATCCTATTTAATTAAAAAATAATATGACTGAGTACGGAAAGAAGAACCCTAACGCAAGCATTGCAAACCTAGGGATACAAAATGTAGAAAGTATCTGGTGGAATGCTAGTCCGGCTGAATTAACAGAAGAAACTCTTTTGTTAGGGCAAGGCTTTTTGACCGAGAATGGTACATTAGCTGTTGAGACTGGTGAATTTACGGGTCGTTCTCCTAAAGATCGTTTTATTGTAGTTGATGAAATTACTGAAAATGCGGTATGGTGGGGTGATGTTAACTTGAAATTTGACGCAGCTAAATTTGACGCACTTCAAGCTAAAGTAGCAGCATATTTACAAGGTAAAGATCTTTATGTACGTGATTCATACGCTTGTGCTGATCCAGAGCACCGTATGAATATTCGTGTGGTTACTGAATATCCATGGAGCAACATGTTTGCTTACAACTTATTCTTAAGACCAACTGATGCTGAAATTGAAACTTTCGATCCTGAATGGCATATTATCTGTGCACCAGGTTTCTACGCAAATCCTGAAGTAGATGGTACTCGTCAGCATAACTTTGCTATTCTTAATTTCTCTAAGAAAATTATCTTAATCGGTGGTACTGGTTATACCGGTGAAATTAAAAAAGGCATTTTCTCAGCTCTAAACTTCATTTTACCTCATCAGAAAAATGTATTAAGCATGCACTGTTCTGCTAATATTGGTAAAGATGGAGATACAGCTGTTTTCTTTGGTCTTTCTGGTACTGGTAAAACAACTTTATCTAGCGACCCTAATCGTGTTTTAATTGGCGACGATGAACACGGTTGGAGCGATAAAGGCGTGTTCAACTTCGAAGGTGGTTGTTATGCTAAATGTATTGACCTTTCTGCTGAAAAAGAACCGCAAATCTATAATGCTATCAAATTTGGTGCTTTATTAGAAAATATTGGTTTAGTTGAAGGTACACGCCAAGTAAATTATGCTGATAAATCTATCACTGAAAATACTCGCGTTTCTTATCCTATTCATTATATCGA
Organism: Bacteroidia bacterium; assembly: GCA_036562365.1. Classification (GTDB taxonomy): domain Bacteria; phylum Bacteroidota; class Bacteroidia; order CAIKAF01; family CAIKAF01; genus JACVCJ01. The sequence continues at coordinate 11,021 of DATCKI010000287.1, forward strand.
TAATATTGTGACTCCTTCTGTAGGACCACAACCTAAAAATATTTTCTATTTAACAGCTGATGCTTACGGAGTTTTACCTCCAATCAGTAAGTTAACTCCTGGCCAAGCTATGTACCACTTTATTAGTGGTTATACAGCTAAAGTTGCTGGAACCGAGGCTGGTGTTACTGAACCACAAGCTACTTTCTCTGCTTGTTTTGGTAGTGCTTTCATGCCTCTGCACCCAACTAAATACGCCGAATTATTAGGTAAGAAAATGAAAGAAAATAACGTACAAATCTGGTTAATTAATACCGGATGGAGCGGTGGCTCTTATGGTGTGGGTAGCCGTATGTCGTTAAAATATACTCGTGCTATGATTACCGCAGCATTAGAAGGTAAATTAAACGATGTGGAATTCGTAAATCACGAAATCTTCGGTTTAGCTATGCCAACTTCTTGTCCTGACGTACCTAGCGAATTATTAAATCCTAAAGGTACTTGGGCTGATCCTGCTGCTTATGATGCAACTGCTAATAAATTGGCTGGCTTATTCAAGAAAAATTTTGAAAAATACGCTGATTATGCCAATGAGGAAATCCTTGCTGGTGCTCCTAAAGTTGTTGAAAATGTTTAATGCATTTACACCTAACTTAAAATAAAACCTAAACTTGTATAAAAAAGGTCAACTTATCGTTGACCTTTTTTTGTGTTTAAAAATCCCCTTAGATTTAAATAACACGAAATACCGAGAAACGTGGGGAATTAATCAGCGAATGTGTTTTTCAAATTTAATGAATTTGATTGGGATTAAAAAAGACAAAATCAGTCCATTATCGAACTGATTTTGCATATAAGGGGTGAAAATCTATTCTTATTTTTTTATGATTTTATCATGGTAATGTTTACCCTCAACTTCCCAATTTACTATGTAAATACCCGTGTTAAGATCCTCTATATTCAAGCTTTTACAGTTGTTACACGTTTTGATTAGTTTTCCCGTTAAAGTATAAAGCTTTATACTTTCAATAGGTTTATCGAAATCTATACTAAATTGGTGGGAAGTAGGGTTGGGATAAATTCTATAATCTTCTCCTTTAGGCTCTTCAATGTTTAAAACACTTGCCTGGCATTGAAAAGCGTTATTTTGATATTGATTGCGCATTTCTATGATTTCTTTGGCGTTTAAGGCTAATAGTTGTTCTGTATTTAAACTTGTAGATTGGGTGCCAACTATAGCATAAGCAACCTTTATTTTTTCGTTGGGAGCGAGACT
>DATCKI010000289.1:0-33620 GCA_036562365.1 Bacteroidia bacterium
GAATCTGGAACTTTTGTATAGTCCAAAACATTATCATTTACAAGAAAGGCTTTCTGTATACGTACATATTGTACAGTGTCGTATTGGTTCAAAAGCCCATAAACTACGGTGGTTTCTTTATAATTTCCCGCAATGTCAACTTCTGAACGACATGAATTTAATGCAATACCTAAAGTAATTGCACATAAAATTGCCTGTATATTTTTCAACTTCATATAACAAATATAAGAGGTATTTTATAATACTGAATGAACATATTCATACCTTTGTCGGAATAATATCGAAAAAAAACTTAATATGTCGGCAGTAACAGGAGACGTAAAACGCATAACCACCCATAAATTACAAGAAATGAAAAGAGCTGGCGAGAAAATCGCTATGCTAACTGCATACGATTTCACCATGGCTAGAATTTTAGACCGTGCAGGAATCGATATTCTTTTAGTGGGTGACTCTGCATCGAACGTAATGGCAGGACACGAAACTACCTTGCCTATCACATTAGATCAAATGATTTACCACGCAGCTAGCGTTATTCGTGCAGTTGAACGTGCCTTGGTGGTTGTAGACTTACCTTTCGGTAGTTATCAAGGTAACTCAAAAGAAGCCTTAAACTCCGCTATCCGTATCATGAAAGAAACCGGTGCTCACGCCGTTAAATTAGAAGGTGGCGAAGATGTTGCCGAAAGCGTTAGCCGTATTATTCGTGCTGGTATTCCGGTTATGGGGCACCTTGGACTTATGCCTCAAAGTATCTACAAATACGGAACTTATACCGTTAGAGCTAAAGAAGAAAAAGAAGCTGAACAACTTTTAAAAGATGCTAAACTTCTTCAAGAAATAGGATGCTTTGCACTTGTACTCGAAAAAATTCCAGCTAAACTTGCAAAACGTGTTGCAGATGAACTTGATATTCCTGTTATCGGAATTGGTGCCGGCGCTGGAGTAGATGGTCAAGTTCTCGTTGTACACGATATGCTTGGTATGACCTACGAATTCCAACCTCGTTTCCTTCGTCGTTACCTTAATCTTTACGAAGAAATCTCTACCGCTATCCATGCTTATGTAGCCGACGTAAAAAGCTCTGATTTCCCTAACGAGAAAGAACAATATTAATGCAAGAAAGAGTTTTATTTGAAGACAATCACCTAATCGCTATAAATAAAAAATCTGGGGAGATTGTACAAGGAGATAAAACCGGCGATATACCTCTTTCTGAAACTATTAAAGCTTTTCTCAAAGAGAAATATCAAAAGCCTGGCAATGTATTTTGTGGAGTGATTCATAGAATAGACCGACCTGTTACTGGGATCGTTCTTTTCGCTAAAACCTCTAAAGGTTTGGAAAGAATGAACGCTCAATTCCAACAAAAGAAAATTCGTAAAACCTATTTGTGCATTGTACGTAACGAACCTAAACAAACAGAAGGCATAATTCAAGCTTGGCTCAAAAAAAACGAAAAACAAAATAAAAGCTATGCCTACAATCATGAAGAGAAAAACGCTCTCTTCTCTGAATTAGAATATAAAGTTATAGGGAAAAGCGACCGATTCTTCCTCCTCGAAATTAATCCTATTACTGGTCGACACCACCAAATTAGATGCCTTTTGGCACATATTGGTTGCCCTATTTTGGGCGATTTAAAATATGGCGATAAAAGACCTAACCCCGATAAATCTATTTCGCTGCATGCTTATAAATTAAATTTTACACACCCAACAACCGAAGAACCCATAGAAATTATAGCTCCCAAACCTAACTCAGCACCTTGGTCCTATTTTTCTATTTAATGGTAAGTGTGACTTAAATTTTATCAAACATATTATTGCAAAAAAAAAGATTCTCGTAGGAGAATCTTTTTTTCATTTAAAATATATTGTTCTATCTTATTGAAGACGGAATTGAATTGGTAATGTATAACTTACCGCAGTTGGCATATTACGTTGTTTTGCTGGTTGCATTTTAGGGAAGTTACGTACTACACGCATAGCTTCTTCTTCTAATCCATAACCAATTTTACGATCTGGAATAGCAAGATTTACATCTTTAACTACACCATCTTTACCTATGGTAAATTTAACATAAACCACACCTTCTTTACCCATCTCACGAGCACGAGAAGGATAATTAACATTTTTACCTAAGAATTTACCAACTTGTTCTTGGAAACACTCTAATAAAGCTTGGTTATCTTTAATTCCTTCGCAACCAGGATACACTGGGTATTCCTCAACTGCTAAGAATTCAACCACTTCGTCAACTAGGGGAACGTCACCAGTACCTCCGATAACTCCACCTTCAACCCCTTCAGATTGATTCATATCAGATACGTCAATATTCAATTCTGTATCTATTTCCACTTCATTATCTGCTATCTCAATAATCTCTGGTGCAGATGGTGGTGGCGGTGGTGGTGGTGGCGCAGTAGTTGGTGGTGGAGTAGTTAATTCTACTACAGCCACTTCTTCTATCGGACCAAGTTGTACCACAGGCCCTATTACCTCTTTTATAGCTTCTGTAAAGGTTTTCCACTCAAATGCTACAAGCAGGAAAGACAAGCCAAAAACTAACCCTACCGTAAAGAATAGAGCTCTTTGCTTGCCTAAATTTTGTTTATTATTCTTTTCTATGCTCATTTTGACAAATGGATATTTGCGGTTGTAAATATATTATGCTTTTTTTAAAAACAAACTAATTCAATTGAAATTTAACGGAAGTTATATAGCGTTGCTTCACTTTATGCGGCCCCTGACGTGCTGGTTTCCAGCTTCCCATATTCGAAATAGCCTCTATAACTTGTTGATCTAATTTTTGATGAATCCCTTTAATTAAAGTTACATTATTCACATTCCCGTTTTCGTCAACCACATATTCTACAGCAACTAATCCTTGCACCCCTTTACGTATCATTTCTAAATCGTACTTAACAGTCTTCTGAATATACGACATTACATTATTCTGAGTACAATTTAATTTTTCTTGATAATCTTCAATTCCTTCACAATTACCATATGTTGCAATTATTTCTGGAAAAAATAGGGCTTCTACCTCCTCCCCTAAATCTATAGTTGAAGAAGAATTCGAATCTTCAGATAAATTGTTTAAACCCTCTATATTATCAATTCCATCTAAATTTTCATCAATAAATTCATCCAATTCTACCAGATCAGGTTCAATTTTAATAATGTCGGATAAATCTTTAAGCTTAGGGCTAACGGCTTTAGGTAAAGAAACAGGTTTTTCAGGAGCTGGAGGAAGAAAAGTCTCCATAATAACCGGTGAAGGTAAGATAGGGTCGTATCTAAATGCTTTGGCTTCGAAAGCTCTATATTCAAAACTAGCTAAAAGAAGGCTACTTCCGGTAGTAATACCAGCAAATAAGTAAAAGAGTCTTCTATACTTTGTGTTTGCTTGGGAATTTTTCATATAGCTTATAATTTAATTTTCCGTGTATAAATCTGAAAGCGAAAAGACCTAAACCCAAACCAATTATATCAGCAGCAAGGTCAAAAAGGTCGCCTTCTCTGTTTATTACAAATGAACTTTGAAAAAGTTCAATTAAGGCTGCGTAAAAAATTGAAATAATTATTGTAGCCTTTACAGGTATTAAACGGAAAACGTATAAACTATATTGTTTTTGAAAGAAAGTTAGCATCTGGAATGCTAAAACCATAAATAAAAAGGCATGAACTAACTTGTCCATGCCCCAAAAAGGACTCTCTGGCATCCCCGAACCGGGCGACAAACAGAGTAAAGCTATACAGACTGCTGTACAAAATGTAGTAAAGCCATGTCTGAAAAACATATATTAAGCTCCTATTAAAGACTTATAAGCCTCAGCGTCTAATAAATCGTTTAATTCTGCTGGATTAGCAATTTTAATTTTAACCATCCAACCCTGGTTATAAGGGTCTTGGTTTACTAATTCTGGAGCATCGTTAAGTGCCGGATTAACCTCTAAAATCTCACCAGAAACAGGTAAATACAAGTTAGAAACTGTTTTTACTGCTTCAACTGATCCAAAAATTTCGTTAGCTCCAAGACTTTGACCTTGAGTCTCAATCTCTACAAATACGATATCACCTAATTCGCTTTGAGCAAACTCGGTAATTCCAACAAATGCAAAATCGCCTTCCACTCTGATCCACTCGTGATCTTTTGAGTATTTTAATTCTTGAGGTATATTCATGATATTGTTAAATTTCGGTGTAAATGTAAGTTTTTCCTTATATAAAAGGAAGTATTTTATTCATTCCAAAATAGCTTTTTTAATTCTACAGCATCATCTGGCTTCATTTTACCAGCAAGGATCAAACTTAATTGTCGTCTCCTTAAGGCCGCATCATATCGCACTTTTTCTAATTCAGTCTCTGGAATTATTTCAGGAACCGGACAAGCCTTCCCATCTTCTCCTATAGCAACAAATGTATATATAGCTTCATTACATTTTTTTCGCTCCCCAGTTATATGATCTTCAACAAAAACGTCTATTATAACTTCCATGCTCGATTTAAACGAACGCGAAACCTTTGCTTCTAATGTTACTATATCGGCTAATTTAATAGGTTGATTAAAAGATACATTATTAACAGAAGCCGTAACTACCACCCGTCTGCTATGCCTTTGAGCCGAAATGGCCGCCACTATGTCCATCCATAACATTAATCTACCCCCAAATAGATTCCCTAAGGTATTTGTATCATTGGGCATAACTATTTCGGTCTGGATAGTTAACGATTCACTTGGAGTTTTTGGCCTCATAATTAATTCTTAAATTGCGGCAAATATACCTTGTTTAGAAGAAAGTAGGGGTCTAAAATACACTTTTTCAATTTTTTTTGTTGAAAAGTTTGGGATTTAAAACTAAAGCCATAACTTTGCACTCCCGAAAAATTCAGAATAAAGAATACAGTTAAAAATATTGTGTTATGTCAAAAAGAACATTTCAACCGTCTAGAAGAAAGAGAGTAAACAAGCATGGATTCCGCAAGCGTATGGAATCAGCTAACGGACGTCGTGTATTAGCTGCTCGTAGAAAAAGAGGCCGTAAAAAATTAACGGTTTCTGATGAGAAAAGATTTAAATGGTAATTTTTACCTTCTAAATATTATTCAGCCGTTTCCCAAAAAGGAAACGGCTTTTTTGCTTTCATGCTTTGTTTTTCAATCTAACATAATATTTTTGCAATATTAGAGTTATCTTAGATTCAGATTTGACCTATTTTGAAAAATCGTCTTTACATACTTGGACCACTAGTTTTGTTACTAATCCTCTCCTCTTGTTCTACAAGAAGAGATAAGTGGCTTAACCGTAATTGGCACGCTATGAATACCCGCTACAACGGTTTATATAATGGCCGTTTAGCTATTCAAGACGCTTTCTTCGACCTGGCCAAGGCGCATCAAGAGGATTATAACAAACCTATCCATGTTTATAAACACGGTAATAAAGACATAGCTCAATCCGTTAATCCACTCACCGATAGAGCCCTCGAAAAAGGTGCTAAAATGATCAAAAAACACTCCATGCTTATTAATGGAGAACAAAAAAATAAATACATAGACGATTGTTACTTCTTACTCGGACAAGCTAATTTCATTAAAAGAGAAACTTTTCCTGCCATTCAGCAATTCAGATACGTTATCCAAACTTCTGAAAGCAAAAATATGAAAGATATCGCCCGACTTTGGATGATCCTTTCTTATAACGATCTGGGAGAATTCTCTCAAGCTGAATCTGAATTCAACCACTTCCTTGATAAAACTCCTCACAAAAAAGTGCTTCCACTTTATTATGGAGCTATGGCCGATTTCTTCATTAAATCTGAAGAATATCCTCCGGCCATTATCCCTTTAACCGAATTAGAAAAAATCACTAAAAAGAAAAAAGATAAAGCACGTTATAACTTTATTATTGGCCAAATTTGGCAAACCCTAGGCAATTCCGATGAAGCTAATAAATACTTCGTTAAGTCCATTAAATATAAACCAGAATACGAATTAGAATTCCAAGCTGCCATTTCGGTTGCTATTTCTACTCAAGAAGGCAATAATAACGAGGGACTAAAAAAAACTCTTAAGAAAATGCTTCGCGATGATAAAAATATAGATTATCGCGACCAAATTTACTATGCTATGGGCATACTTGCCCAAAAAGAAAATAACGAAGCCCTTGCTATCGAAAACTTCACCAAATCAGCTAAAGCTTCTACTAAAAATAGAACTCAAAAAGGTGTTTCTTACGCTGCTATCGCAGATATTTTCTACAGCAAACCAGATTATGTAAGAGCTCAAAAGTATTACGATAGCGCTAGTGTAAACCTAGACTCTAAACATCCGGTTGCTGCAAAAGCTACGCTTTTAGCTAAAAACTTGAAAGATGTTGTAAAATATACCAATCAAATTATTGAATCTGATAGTCTATTAACCTTAGTTTCTTTAACTCCTGAACAACAAGAAGCCAGAATTAACGACTATATCGAAAAACTTAAAAAATTAGATAAGGAAGAAAAAATAAGATTAGAGCAAGCTGCTCTTAATGCTTTAAATACGCCTACTAACCCTAATTTACTTGAAAATAACGGTAAATGGTATTTCTTTAACCCACAAACAGTTGCCTTTGGTAAACAAGAGTTTAAGAAATTATGGGGCACCCGTAAAAACGAAGATAACTGGCGTAGAAAAAACAAAATGAGCATAGGTGGCGACGGACCTATTGTTGAAGAAAACGTGGGCTCTGACCCGAATAAACCTAATGTGCGCGACGAAGATAATCCGCGCTACGACCCACAAACATACTTAGCTTTAATTCCTCGCGGAATTAATACCATTGATTCTCTTTTAGCAAAATTATACGAAGGTCATTTTAATCTTGGCCTCGTTTATAAAGATCGCTTAAGAGCCTATCCTCAAGCAATTGAATCGTTTAATAATTTACTAAAACGTAGTACAAACAATGCTCACGTTCCAGAAGTGTATTATCAACTTTATATTGCACACAAACTATTGAACCAAGATGCAGATGCAAATAGACAAAAAGACATACTTTTAACGCAATATTCATCGAGCGATTATGCCAATTTAATTCTAGACCCTAACTATTTAAGCAAAAAGGATAATAAAACTGAAGAGGCCGAGAAAGCATACGAAGTGGCTTATAACTATTATTTAGGTAGAGATTATGCAAGAGTACTTCAAGAGTGTGAGTTAGCGAAAATTAATTATGAAGGGTCACCTGTACTTCCTAAATTCTCACTATTAAAAGCATTAGCGAGTGGTTCTTCACAAGGTAGAGAATCATATATAAACTCTTTACAAGAAACGGTAAATTTATACGCATCTACAAGCGAAGGAAAAAAAGCACAAAGCATATTAGACATCTTAAACAGACCAGATGCTCAAGCAAAAGGGGAAACAAATAATGCAATTGGAGCCTCATATTTACCAGGCGACATGGAGAAACATTATTATGTAATTTCAGTTCCAGAAGCAAATATCAACCTAAACGAAACTAAAAAACAAATCTCACAATTTAATACTCAGTATTACCGAAATTCAAACTTACAAGTACAAGAAGTAGCCTTTGGCGACGATAAGAAGTTTTTAGTAATAAAAGAATTCCCATCAGCTACGGGAGCTATAACTTACTACAAAAGTTTTGAATCAAATTCAGATATAATAGAAAATATCCCCTCCGAACAGATCCCTGTTGCCTTTGCCATTAGTGTATCGAATTATGTAAAATTAATGAAATCAGGTTCATTACCTGAGTACATGAAATTCTTCTTCGATACATATAAGTTTAATAATTAAAAAAAGGATTATGTTAGGTAGAAAAAACAAACCGGAAACTGCTGTAGCTACACCCAATGCCACTGAAACAAGTACAATTATTCCTAATTGTCACATCTCAGGAACTTTTAAAAGCGATGGGAATATTCGTTTAGAAGGTTCAGTAGAAGGAAAAATCATTTGCAAAGGAAAAGTTGTAATTGGTGAATCTGGAAAAGTAGAAGGAGATATTGAATGCGTAGATGCAGATATCTCTGGAACTATCATTGGAAATATCAGTGCATCTGGTATTGTGAATATTAACAAAGGTGGAAATGTGAACGGCGATATCACTGCCGAAAACATTAAAATGGATTTAGGGGCGAAATTTATTGGACGTTCGTTGATGAAAACTCAACCTTCACAGATAAAAGTATCACAAATTGAAACCAAAAATCCAGAAAAAGTCGGATAAACCGAACGAAGCTTTAAAATATGTTGATTTAGGTTGGCGTATGCTCGCCATTGTTGGCGCTAGCGTAGCAGCTGGTTATTTTTTGAATAAAAAATTCCCACAAACCTACCCATTATTTCTTGTGAGCCTCCCTTTATTAGGCTTAGGCATTTCTATGTATATGCTTATTAAAGCCGGTAGCACTAAAAAGAAAAATTAATCATGCGAGTTACTATTCAACGTGTAAAAAGCGCTAAAGTCTCTATTGGAGGAAAGATCAAAGGAAAAATTGGACAAGGGTTACTTATATTTTTAGGTGTGGAAGACTCTGATACACTTGAAGATATCACTAAACTCACTTATAAAATTACAAGACTACGCATCTTCCCCGACCAACACGGTAAAATGAACTTGTCGCTTTGGGATACAGATTATAGAGCTTTAGTAATTAGTCAGTTTACCCTTTTTGCTTCTACCAAAAAAGGAAGTAGACCTTCTTTTATTAATGCTGGGAAACCTGAATTTGCACGTATGATGTACGAAATGTTCTGTTTACAATTAGAAAAAGAATTAAATAGTAAGGTTGAAACCGGCGAATTTGGAGCTGATATGCAAGTTAGTTTAGTAAACGATGGGCCTGTTACTATTAATATTGACACAAAATCTTGGGAATAATTTTATATTCGCTTCTGGTTAATGAAAAGTTAATTAGATTTGCAAGGTAAACTTAAGGTATTATTTTTGCGTTCTTACATTAGAAAATACTAAAATGAAAAAATTATTAAACGTTTTACTTGTCGCTATTCTTGTAACAGCTTCAACTGCTGTAGCATCTGCTCAAACCAAAAAAATTGGTATCATTAATATGGAGAAAATTGTATCTCTAATGCCTGAAAAAGCTAAAGCAGATACTATGGTATATGAATACCAAATGGAGCTTTTCAAAGAATACGAAGCAAAACAAAAAGTATTACAAGAAAAAATAACTGAATATCAGAAAAAAGTAAGCGAAGGAACTTACTCTGAAGCTATGAAACAATTAAAAGCTAACGAAATTCAAGAAGATGAATACCGTCTTCAAACTTTTGGTAGCCAAATTGAAGAAGAATTATTAGAAAAACGTAATAAATTATATGCTCCTATTATGGAGAAAATTACAAACGCTGCTAAAGAAGTTTGTAAAGAAAAAGGTTATTCTCATGTAGTAGACTCTTCTATGTTTATCTACTTCGATGAATCTGACCTTTTAGATGAATTCATCATCACTAAATTAAAATTAACCAAACCTGCTGGTTCTAAGTAAGCACCTTTAAGCTACGATTAAACGATTTTTAATATATATAATTATCGATATTTATGAGGCGACTTTTTAGTCGCCTTTTTTATTTATTTACCTTTGCACTATGGAAAAGGTTACTGTTATACGTAAAGCTCAATTTAATGCCGCCCACCGCTTACACAACCCCAATTGGGATCAGGCAAAAAATACTGCAGTATTTGGAAAATGCAGTATGCCTAATTATCACGGCCATAATTATACCATCGAAATTGCTTTAACTGGCCCCATTGACCCTGAAACAGGTTATGTTTTCGACCTTGGACTATTAGCCCAAATAGTTAAAGATGAAATCGAAGAAAGATTCGACCACAGAAACTTAAATTTAGATACAGTAGAATTTAAAAATCTTAATCCAACTGCAGAAAATATAACTTTAGTTATATATCAGCTCTTGAGAAAAAGAATTGATGCTAGCCTTGACCTTAGAATTAAACTCTACGAAACCGAAAGAAATATGGTTATTTACCCGCCTCTGCCTTAGCCTTCGCTTTAGCCTCTTTTTCTTTCGCCTTCTTTCTTAATTGCTTATTAACCGACATCTTGCTAACGTCTATCAAGAATCGTTTCCATGCATCTCCACGATGTCCTTTTACCGAACCATTTCTAAAGGTATCAAAGTAAAATTTCACATACATCGATGAATAAATTGCACATACTTCATGATTAAACTTAGGACCAACATGCGTTTTCTTAAGATTTTTAGCCCCGTTCTTCTTCATCACTTTATATGCAACTAATGCATTTTTATAGGTAACCTGCTCGTCGGCCTTACAATAACATAGCATCATAGGCGACTCAGGCTTCCAATCATATAAATTATTCGACTCTAATAGCTTGCGTAATGCATTTGTACTATCGTTAAGATATGCATGCAATACTTCATCTTTAAAAATATCAGCTGGAATCTTAGGCAAATGCTTATTTACCTCCCCAAAATCTTTAACTCCATCAAATAATACAGGAACTAATGAATCGTATGGAGCTTTTAATAATTCTGATGGATGATACCCTAAATCATATACTTGATGATATCCCATCAAAATATATGGTAAATACATTGGATGATCATATTCTTTAAACATTACCTCTGCCTGAACTCCCGTCATATCATACGCACCACTCATCGGTGCCGCAGCTGTAACCTTAAATTCCCCTTTGCAACGCTCTTGTATAAATTTGGTGGTACTCATACTCGCGTGCCCACCTTGCGAATACCCTGTTACAAATAATTTATCTGAATACTTTATATTTAGATCTTTTAGTATATTCTGCGAAGCTCTAAGCATATCTACCGACGCTTGTGCCTCCGATTCTGCATGCTGATATGGATGAAATCCCTCTCCTTTTCCTATACCAAAATAATCTGGAAATACCATTATATACCCATCTCCAGCAAATGCAGCACATATAAATTGCTCTCCCTGTAAATCTATTTCTCTATTTTTTACTAATTGGGTTCCATGATTGTATATAATAATCGGCATTTCTCCCTCTACTCCCGTTGGCACAAACAAAATGCCACTCGCTTTTACTTCTCGACCATTCGGATACGCAGAAGTATAAATCACTTCATATACATCTACCCCATTCTTGACAGAAATAATAACTTCTGGAACTTTATACTTCTTAAACATGGAAAGAAGTTCCTCTTTACTTAAACTAATTACTTTCTCAGAAGAAATTACTTCGCCATTTTTAGCGAATACAGTGCTGGTCGCCACTAAAGCGATAAAACAAATTAAACTAAATACCTTTTTCATGAATTGTGTTACGTTGCCCAAATATACAAAATATTATGCATGCATCCTATTTCTTTGGACTTTAAAAACAAGTTTTTAAAGCCTCACTTAAGTAACTATACTTAAACTTATATCCCGTGTCTTTAATTTTATGATTCGAGGCTGGAGAACCTTCTAAAAGTATACACGACATTTCTCCTAAAATCAGTTTAATCAAAAATTTAGGCAAATAAATACGGGGTCTTTTCTTCAATTTTCCTAATTCTTCCATAAACATGGAATTATTTGGAATTTCGTCAGAAAGCATATTATAACTTCCACTTGGGACTGAATGAGAAAGTGCATGAAGTATAATTCCGTTTAGGTCATCTATATGAATCCAAGGCATCCATTGCGCGCCAGATCCCATTACCACTGCAGGCCCAAAATTCATGGTATTTGCTATTTTCTGAACTGCGCCACCATCTTTACTTAAAACCATTGAGATGCGCAGTTTTATTACTTTATTAGCTATTTTATTAAATTCATCTGCAGCCTGTTCCCAATCTACACTTAATTGAGCTAAAAAATCTGTACCAGGCTTGTCGCTTTCTACAAATGGCTCTCTTTGTGTTACTGTACCATAATAAGAAATTCCAGAGGCCGAAATAAAATGACTTAAACTAAGTCCTTTCTCCTCGCAATATTTCTTTAAAAGTTTGCTTGATTCAATTCTTGAAGAATATAAATTTCGTTTTTGTGTGTCTGTCCATCTTTTCTCTCCAACATTTTCACCAGCTAAATGTATAATAGCATCAATAGACTCGAATGCACCTTCTTCAACAAAACCATTGTTGATATTCCATAAATACGACTCAATGGCAGGATTAGAAATACGGGATCTGGATAAAGTCTTAACCCTATGCCCATTTGCAATTAAGAGTGGAATTAAATGCGTCCCAACTAAACCACTTGCTCCCGTAAGAAGTATATTCATCCTAGTTAAATCTGTGTTTTTCTAATTTTTGTTGTACATCATCTTTAAATGTAGTTCCAATCGTTAGAAGCTCATCTTTAATACGGAAGGAATTGCCTTCAATCTCTTTAACATGCTTAAGATTAATAATATACGACCTATGAATACGAATAAAATTATCTAATTTCATAAGTAATGTTTCGATATTTTTCATGGTATTATGTGTAATAATTCTAGAGTCTTTCAAATGAATTATCACATAATCTTTAAGTCCTTCTACGTAATAAATATCGTTTAAAATAACCTTAATATGTTTACCATCAGCCTTTACGAAGATATAATCAGGAGTTTCTTCAGAGGCAGAATTCGCATTTCCATTCGAGCGTTTGCTAAGACGATCTTTTGCTTTTTCAACCGCTTTAATAAATCGATCAAAAGCTACAGGTTTAAGCAGGTAGTCGGCTGCATCAATTTCGTACGACTCAAGGGCATAATTTTGATAAGCAGTAGTAAATACAACTAAAGGTGGGTTTTTCAAGCTTTTTAATAGTTCCAAACCTGTAACTTCAGGCATTTGAATATCGAGAAACATTAAATCTATCTCTCCACTACTTAAAACCGAATATGCATCGCTAGCGCTATTTACTTTAGCAACCATTTGAAGGTCTGGAATTCTTTGCACGAAAGATTCTATAATATCAGCGGCTAGTGGCTCGTCATCAACAATTAAACAACGTATCATAGGTTATGAATTTTTAATGATTAAAGTTACTGAATATAATTGGTTATCGCTCTTAATTAATAAAGTATGTCGATGTGGATAAATCAAGGCTAAGCGTTTACGAGTGTTTTCAATACCTATTCCACCAGCTCTTTCGGGGTCGTGTATAGTTGGACTAAAATTATTTACACAAGTAAAGCGGATTTCATTATCATTAATTTCAATTAAAATACGAACAAAACCATCCGAAGCTTTTGAATTTAAGCCATGTTTAATAGCATTTTCAACGAAAGGAATCCATAATAAAGGAGCTATAATTTTACCACTTGGATCTCCAGAAATTTGTAGAGAAATTGCTTCTTTATTTTTTAAACGAATTTGTTCTAGTTCGAGATAACTTTGGGTAACATGAATTTCTTTTTCCAGGGCAATAAATTCCGTTTCGCATTCATAAAGCATATAACGTAGCAAGTCGCTAAGTTTTAAAACCACTTCAGGAGCTTCATCCGACTTCTTAAGAGATAATGCATAAATAGAGTTAAGGGTATTAAATAAAAAATGTGGGTTAATTTGAGCTTTAAGGAAGTTTAATTCACTTTCAATTTGCTTACTTTCAATACTTCTCAAACGATCTTCAGAAGCGAAATAATCGTTTGCAAATTTAGTAAGAGTAAAACCAAAAATAAAAACAGCATTAATAATTAAAACCTCAAAGAAACCAATACTCACAATGCTTCCAGAATCGGTAGTATAGAGTTGAGGGAATAATCTAAATAAGAAATTATAAGAAAACTCTAAAATGAAAGTAGAAACAACCAACCAAATCAGCATTACAAAAACATACGCTGAATATTTTTTCTTTTCAAAATAGAGAGGTAAGAGGATAAGGTTGTTTACATAAACAACCATAGCCATAAGTAAAATAACAATAATATTCACTGTAAGAAAAGGACCGGCCAAAGCAGGGCCATACCCTTCTCTAAAAAAGGTCAAGAGCTGAATAGCAAGGAAAATTATCCAGAAATATATATTTCTGGCAAATCTGCTATTCAAAACAAGAATACTTTTTTTATTAGTCATAATTACTGCACGAATATGAACGTAATTTAGTAGAATATTCGTTTAAATTAGACTAATAATAGCAAATAAAAGACATATACATACTATTTCACATAGTAAGTACAAGTAAAAGAAGGCAGAAAAACATTAAATAACAGAGAGAGTATAAATCTATTTAAGTCTACTGATTAGATTTTTGAAGAAAATAGCTGTTTCTTCATTGTAATTAGTAAGAATAGCCATAGATCTAAAATGGATATACTTAGCTAAAAACTCTTCTAAGTTTGAGTCGTAACGACTTAAGAAATCAGGATCTGCGGCTCTTTCATATACTAAATCCTCGGTCATAGCCAAGATTTTAATATCTAAATCAGCACGAATAAATCCATCACGTTGAGCTTGCTTGTAAAACTCTCCAACAATCTTAACTAATTCATTTCTGAAGTTCTCCACTTGCTTATACAATTCAGGATACTCCAATTTTAAATCAGCTAAAAATGCATTAGATAAGCCTGATACAGCAAAACAAGATAATTCAGTAGATTTTAGATATCTCT
Organism: Bacteroidia bacterium; assembly: GCA_036562365.1. Lineage (GTDB taxonomy): Bacteria > Bacteroidota > Bacteroidia > CAIKAF01 > CAIKAF01 > JACVCJ01. The sequence goes on from DATCKI010000289.1 coordinate 14,594, forward strand.
CATAATAATTTATGGAGTTATCCATTAAAACAGGCATAGACAAAGAAATTTCGTCTATTTTCCATTTTAATAAAGCCTGAATTAAGTCTTCTTTTGAAACAAAATGCTTGTAAAAGGTTGCTTTACTTACTCCAACTATGGTAGAAAGTTCGTCCATTCGCACATTCGAAAATCCGTTTGCAGAGAAGTGAGGTAATATAATTTTTAACCATGCATTTCTTTTTTCTGCATTCAAACTTCTAGTTTTAGGTAAAGGTCTTCTTCCCATTTAATTAAAAATTGGTAGTTCGTTGATTCCGACTGCAATATTACTAAATTAACTAATAGTTAAAAAATTATGAGCTTTATCGCCCCCTTCCAACTTGGTTAAAATCCCAATTCACTTTCTGATTAAATCCTCTCCTAATTATTATTGGATTCCCCAGTATATAAAGCCTTTCAGGCAGTATTCCCTTATCAAAATCTCCCTCGCTCAATCTTCCATTTCCATCTACATCTACATAGGCAGATAAACTATAATTCCCAGGAGCTAAGTTATTGATCGTCACAATGGTATCACTCTCCGATAATTTAGTTGAAAAAACTATTTTCTTATCTTTTGTTAAAGACACAATAAGAGGGGTCCCACTAGGCCTATTTGTCATAGTTAATTCTAATTCAGCATAGTCCTGAACTTTTAAAAATCCAAAGTTTAACTGTAAACTATCTATCGTATCATTCTGAATATATGATACAAATGCACCCTTATAGGCCTCTAATTTATATGGCTTATTACTCTCTTTATTGAAAAATAATTGCCACTGCAACGGATTTAACGGATTCTCTTGTATGGTAAATGGCCTTGAAACACTATCTATACTTAATTTTATCTTTGATGAATCTACTAAAAGAACTGGATACGGAAATTGTAATGCTAATGTATCGTAAATACTCATCTCACTACTTGCATTCGGTACCAATTGAGGCAATACTCCCCCCCTTGCTGATCCACTCTTTGCTGATTCTCTAAATTTTATATTTACTGTATCTGTTAACTTATCAGCCTTAATTATAAAATCAGCATATTTTCTCTCCATCTTAGGTACCCAAACCAAAATAGAATCGGAGCCATTTATAAGAACTTTGTTATCTACTATTCCCACAGAATCTTTCACCTCAAATGTAACATCGCTTACAGGCTTACTAAACAAAAATGAAAAGGTTCCATTCCCGCGGTATTTATGCTTCAGTAATTTTAATGAATCGTTGGTAGAGGTAAACATAAACATAGTTTGCACGGCAAGACTATCTGAATGCACCGGCTCTGTTAAGAAAGCTATACTTTCTCCAGCCCTATCATAAATAAATGAATTATCTTCCTCTTTTAATGCGAATATTTTAAACTTTTCTTTTCTAATAAATGGAATTTCGAATGTTCCATCTGCTCGAGTCATAGTCCAAAATTCAGGTTTGTTATTTTTAATAAATTCAGGCGTTGCATCCTCTGGATATAGTCCAATTTTTGCGCCTTTTATAGGCGCATTATCTAAATAATTCATTAAAAGTCCAACCACCTTGCCTGAATCTAAACTTGGCCCAGTAGAAAATACATAAATCTGCTCTTCTAATACATTTCCTTCGTTTAAATCTTTAATAGCCGACTGCATACGAACTGTGTATGTAGTATTTGGTTTAAGCTCTTCTTTTAGCTTAATGGTTATACTCTTAGGATTTGCAACAATATTGGGTTCTGTTGTTAAAGCTGGAGAGAAAAGTATATTGCGCGAAGGATCATCAACCGTAATAAATTCGTTGAATACAAGTTTAATTTCTTTGCTATTAAAATTAGTTGCAAAAGTGTCAGGACTAGCCTTGGCTAATTTAGGGGCTTCGCTATCTCTATCACCACCCGTTAACGGCATCATTTTAGCACATCCAGAAACTATGAATGCTGCCAATATATAAATGAATAAATGCTTAATTCTCATTAAAAAAATCTACTTAATTTAGAACAAAGTAGCTCCAACTCTTCTTTATCTTTACTATCAAACTCATTAAATTTAGTGCTATCCATATCTAGTACTGCAACAACCTCATTATTTTTAATAATGGGTACTACTATTTCGCTATTCGATTCTGCACTACAAGCAATATGCCCTTCAAATTCATGTACATTAGGCACTATTATAGTAGCCTTATTTACCCAAGCGGTTCCACATACGCCTTTACCTTTTTTAATGCGGGTACATGCAACCGGACCTTGAAAAGGACCTAACATAAGCTCATCGCCTTGCACTAAATAAAATCCTATCCACCAATGCCCAAACTCTGAACGCAACACCGCAGCGCTATTGGCCAAGTTGGCAATTAGACTGTTTTCTTCACTCAAAATTGAATCAATTTGAGCTTGAATCTTTTTATAGGATTCCGTTTTCATCTTACAAAGATACGTTTGCTGAGCGATGATAAAAATTTTTTAATGCTCTACATAATTTTTAGTAAAGCATTAACGATTCTGATTAAATGGAAATTATGCGCGAGCTAAGGTAATTACATGAATTTCTTTCACCGATTCTTCTAAAAGTATGCGCGAGCAAGCCTCAATCGTTGCTCCAGTAGTCAATACATCATCAACTATAGCCACTCTTTTCCCTTTTAAGTTAACTTTCGGATTGGCCACAAAAACCTCTTTCATCTTTTGGCTTCTCTCCCATCTATTACTCTTTGTATTAGACTCGCTATGCACCTTACGCAGCAAGGCATTGGGATAAATATCTACCTGCGCTTCTTCTACAAAACCCATAGCTATTTCTTCGCTCTGATTATAACCACGAAGCTCCCTTTTTACTGGATGTAAAGGCACAGGTACCATTACATCAAATTTATCTCTATCATTCTGAAGTTGCCATTTTTCGGCCAATTTTCGTCCGGCCCAACGAGCAGGATGCTCATCTCCCCCATATTTTATGTTATGCAAAAGCTCTTGTACCATGCCACCTTTATTAAACCTAAGCCATGAATATACCGAGTTAAAGGGTATTCTTCCTTCTAAACCTTGACGTACAAACACCTGCTCTACAGGGTATTTAAAGCTTGGTAAACTAAGATAACAACGTAAACACATTACGTTTTCTTCTTTCATCAAAACCTCTCCGCATGTCAAACAAATACGCGGAAATAACAAATGCATAAATGATTCCCACATATCTAAATTTACAAAATTTTGAAAGTCAGATTAAAAACTTAGTTTTGTATAAATGCTACCAAAATCATGAAATTCAAACACCTTGTCAGTATATTTTTATTCTCACTTTCAAGTATAACTTTTGCTCAAATTCCAAATTCAAACTCAGAGGCAAGTGAATTTATTCAACCCTACTCGATGAGTGGATTATCGGGAGCAGGAGTTTGTTATAACCCAAATAAAAAACTCTATTATGCTGCCTTTATTGATGGTGAAGATTCCCCTCTTGAAGTTTATAATAACAATTATAATTTCTTGTATAGCGGCCCTATTAAAGCGGAGATTAATTCAATTTGGTATAATCCTAAAACCGACAAGCTTGAAGGGATTTTAGCAAATAATAAAGGGCTCTTCTCTATTGATTTAAACGCTGATGGAATTCCTTATCAAATCAACTTTATTAAAACTAAATTTGACCTTCCTGGCGGAAGAAATGGTGCGGCTTTCAATGCGAATAGCAACGAGATCTACTATGTAGTAGAAGGCACTTTATACATTCAGAGTCTTAAAAACAGCAAAAAGAAAAAGCTAATACTAGAAGGATTTGCCCTTAATGGTTATGTGGAAGATGCTCCCATTTATACAGGAGTTAAAGGATATGAAATTGGATTATTAGGCTATGGCGAAAATAAATTATACCTATTTGATCTAAAAACTGGGAAACAATCGGCTCAAGTAAATTTAGGATTTGGTGCAGAACTAATAGAAAGTCATAATATAGGCTATACCAATAACACTCTATTCATATTTAGTTCGTATACCTACTATTGGGATGGATTTAAAATCTTTAAATAGCTTATTTAGTTGCTGATTTAATAATTCCTTCAACCTGAAGCATATATTCACGTTTATCGAATTGTGGTGCATATACAAATCCTTCTAACATAATCCATTTTTGATTATCTGGATTGTATGAAACGATATTAATAAACGGACCACCTTTAAATTCGGTACTCATTCTCCATAATCCACGTTGCACAAATCCTCTTTGTCCATTAAATTCAATAGATAAAGAGTCGGTTGGAACTAACCTTTCGGTTAGCATATACGAGCCTTCTTTGTATCCTAAAATATATTTTTGAGCTATACTATCGCGAACATTAAGCGCCCCTTCTCTGCTAAAAATATTTTCATTTGTATATTCTCCCGTTGCGAACCATAAAGAACGCTGAATTTTACCATCAAAAGCGCCTCTATCGGTCTTTAACTCTCTTAATCCTTCGTTTAAGTAATATACAAAATCAGTAGTATCTATACCTAAACTATACCCTTTAGGAATTGAAACTTTAAGCCCAACAACTTCTTCAATAGCCTTTTGAGCATCTCGATTTACGATTTTATTATACTCTTTAGCTAATAATTTGAAATCGTTTTTTCTTAAGATTTCTTCTATATCAGTAGCAACTTTAGCCCAATATTCAAGCAATTCTTCCGAATTTTCAGCTACTACTGTAACTAAAACTTGACCATTAGCATAAAGATTATTTTCAACCTTATATGCGGCTTCTTTTTGTTGTGGATTTATCTGAAAACGAACCACATTTCTATGCACTCTAAATAAACTTTGAAAATGGCTAGAATTTGAACGGAATACTTTCCAATATGGCTCTTCTTGAGGCAATACAGGCATAGGACGACTTAAATAGGTTCGAATAGAATCAACCCATTTAGATTTTAATTCCTGTTCATCAATAACTATTACTATTTCTCCTGGTTTTCCTCCAGCATCTGGAATTAAACCACTTACATCTCCCTTACACGCAGTAAATCCTAAAATTATAAGAGAGATAAATAAAAGTTTATTTCGGAACATTTTTAGCCTATTTTGATTTTTAATTTAGCACCAGCCTGAATGTTCTTCGACTTTAAATTATTCCACTTCATTAAGTCAGCAACCGAAACATTATGATTAGATGCTATTTTGTATAACGTATCGCCCGATTTAATAGTATACGTTTTATACTTAGCTGGAGCTGGTGTATTTATAATTTTAGGTTGTTCAACAACAGCAGGGCGAGTTTGAGCTTGCGCACTCTCTTCTTTTCTAGCTGCTATTAATGCATCATTTCTAACTAATAAGGTAAGCTTTTGACCTACATATAAAGTTTGATTGGTCAATTTATTCCAATCCATAATATCAGTTACACGTACCTGATAACGTTTAGCAATAAGTGAGATATACTCACCTTTCTTAACCACATAATCAAATTTCACAACTCCTGTATCTTCAGAGCTTGGAATATTCACTGGCTCTAAAGTAGGTTTGGTAGTATCTACTTTCGCAACGGTATTTAATGAAGCATACAACTTCTCTTCATTATTAATAAAATCTCCTATATATTTCTTTGGCAACCAAAGTACTTGTGGTTTTGCGCTTCCAGGAATTACATTTTTAATGTACATAGGATTCAAAAATGCAATATCGCTAACTGGAATATTGATTAAGTCGCTAATTTGTTGAAATGTTACATTCTTTGAAACGTAAACCGAATCTATTTCATAGTTGAAATACTTTGGTTCAGTTGGGTAAATATTATATTCTTTGTGATAGGTAAGAACATAAACTACTGCAATAAAAGCAGGAACATAGTTTTGAGTTTCAGTAGGCATATATGCTCTCACTTCCCAGTAATCGGTACTTCCACCAGCTCTACGTACGGCTTTATTTACATTACCTGGCCCCGCATTATAGGCTGCTAAAGCTAAATTCCAGTCGTTATACAAACCATGTAAATACTTTAAATATCTACAAGCAGCTTCAGTAGCTAATTCTGGATCGCTTCTATCATCCACATAGCTATTTGCTTGTAATCCGTACATTAAACCTGTACGATACATAAATTGCCATAATCCTTTTGCACCTACACGAGAAGTAGCCGTTGGATTTAAAGCAGATTCAACAATGGCTAAATATTTTAATTCTAATGGTAAATTATGTTTTGCTAATTTTTCTTCAAACATTGGGAAGTAAAGTTGACTTAAGCCCAACATTCTTGATACTAAATTTCTTCTTTTCTTTGCATAAACATCTATAAAAGACTTAACAGAAGCATTGTATTGAAGACTAAATGGAGAAAGAGCGTCTAATTTTTCAATTCTCTTTTTAATCTCTTCTTCTGAATATTCAGGAATTTCGTCTTCTTTAAAATTATAGATATTTAATTCGTTCCTATTGGTAGTGAATTTGTTATTTTTAAAGAAACTCACGAGGTCCAAACTGTCTAGCATTTCCACAATGGGATCGCTATTACTAATTTGTGCTTGTGAGATTGGCGCTATAAAAAAGATGAGCACACTTATGTATAAAAACCTTTTCATTCCCTGTCAATATTCTACTAATAACTAAAAACTATCGTTCGCATTGTATAACAATACGAACGATAGTAAAAGTAACAAAAAATTAATAAAAATGTATTAAAGATACATCAACGACTTAGCAACACTATACAAAGTAGCTTCGTTGAATTTCTTACCTAAAACTTGCATTCCTATAGGTAAGTTTTTATCATCTTTTCCTGTAGGGAAAGCTAAAGCTGGATGCCCTGTAACATTAGCTTGTACAGTGAAGATGTCTTGCAAATACATTTTAACCGGATCTTCTGAATTTTCTCCAAATTTGAAGGCAGAGTCCGTAATAGTTGGCATTAATATAACATCAGAATTCTCAAGAATTGCATCTGTTTCTTGCGTAATTTTTCGTCTTGCTTTTTGAGCTCGACTATAATATGCATCGTAGAAACCACTACTTAAAACAAAGGTTCCTAACATTATTCTTCTTTTCACTTCCCATCCAAATCCTTCTGAACGAGATTTTTTATAAAGATCATCTAAATCTTCAATGGCATCGGTAGATCTATGGCCGAAACGAATGCCATCGTAACGAGATAAGTTTGACGATGCTTCTGCAGTAGTTAAAACATAATAAATAGGGACTAGATAATCGAAATAATCGAATTCTACCTCTTTCAATGTATGTCCGGCAGCTTTAGCATTGTCTATACTTTTTTGGTAGGCTTGACGTATAGAAGAAGCAATAGATTCATTATTTAATAATGAAGGAAGATAAGCTATAGTTAAGCCTTTTTTCTCTTCAATATTTGCATAATTTGCGACTTCTTTAGTAGATGCTGTTGCATCTTTTCCATCTTGACCACTAATTACCTCAAGGACTAATGCGTTATCTTCTAAAGTTTGAGAGAATGGACCAATTTGGTCGAAGCTACTTCCGTAAGCTAATAAGCCCCAACGACTCACACGACCATAGCTTGGTTTCATACCAACCAGTCCACAAAGTGCGGCTGGCTGACGTATACTTCCGCCCGTATCAGAGCCCAAAGAAACGTGACAAGTTCCTGCAGCAACAGAGGCCGCTGAACCACCGCTTGAACCACCGGGAACTCGCGTAGGGTCATGAGGGTTTTTAACCTTACCATAAACCGAAGTTTCGTTACTACTACCCATAGCAAATTCGTCGCAACCAACACGGCCAATTATTATGGCACCTTCGGCTAATAAACGTTCTACTACAGTTGCAGAATATACACTTTCGTAACCCTCTAAAATTTTTGAAGAAGCGCTAACCTTATGGCCTTTATAGCTAATATTATCTTTTAGCGCTAAAACCATACCCTCTAATTTACGAGGTGTGCCAGCAGCAAATCGAGCGTCCGATTCAGCAGCAAATTTCTTAGCCTCATCCTCGAATACTTCAATATAAGCATTCAGCTCTTCCGTATCCTTAATGCGTTTCAAAAAAGCCGAAACTCTTTCAGATACGCTTAAAGTTTTAGATTCAAATGCTTTTCTATCTGATAAATAAGAAACCGACTCTGTAAACATTAATCTTTATTCTCCTCAGATTTTTTATCCTCAGGGTTATTCATTCCATCTTTAAACTCGCGTACGCCTTGCCCTAAACCTTTCATAAGTTCAGGAATTTTGCGGCCACCGAATAATAATAATAACACTCCAATGATTAATAAAACCTGTGGCCATCCAATGGCTCCAAAAAATATGTGTGATGACATCCTAACTAATTTTTCACAAAGTTAAAATAAAAACTCCAAAAAGTTTGGCATTAACCTCATTTTTACATTATCTTATAATACTCTCACTATCATATTCATTCCTGCCTAATTTTAACCTTTAAACAATAATATCCTTAAAATTCTGTTATTGATATACACAATGTCAAAATTATTGTTCATCTTGCATCAAGTAATTTAGTTTTTTTCGTAGTTGGTTCTCTCCTATAATGCCCCTCTACTAAAGGTTTCCGGTTTCGAAATTCTCTTTTTTTACTGCATTATTACGTTTTTATATTTAAATGAGAAAATTTGAGCCGCTGCGCTTTAGCAGAAACAGAGCAGACTTCTATGTCACTTTAAACCAACGTGTTAACGAATACTTCAAAACACGCAAAGCACAAAAACACGCAAATGTTGAAATGATTTTTAAAAGCATATTTATGCTTGCTATCTATTTTGTGCCTTACTTCATCATGATGTTCGCTGGTATTACTAATCCTTGGATCATGCTTGGCCTTTGCCTTGTTATGGGGCTTGGTATTGCCGGAATTGGACTAAACATTATGCACGACGCCAACCATGGCGCATATTCTAACAATCCAGTTATCAATAATATTATGGGGCTTACTCTTAATCTAATTGGAGCAAATGCCTTTAACTGGAAAGTTCAACACAACGTTTTACACCATACCTATACTAATGTTCACGATTTTGATGAAGACGTTTCTCAACGTGGAATCTTCCGCTTTAATCCAAATGCTCCTCATAAAGCTATACACAAATTCCAACATATTTATGCTTGGTTCTTGTACGGACTTATGACCTTCCAATGGGTATTCTTTAAAGATATTGCACGTTTAATTAATTACCAACGTCGTGGACTAGTAAATCAAGTAAAAGCTTCTGCTAAGAAAGAATGGTTCATTTTAGTATTCTCTAAATTGATTTATCTAACTTATGCTTTAGTTCTTCCAATGATTTTCTTACCATTTAGTTGGTGGCAAATCGCAATCGGTTTCTTTGCTGCACACTGGGTTGCTGGATTTATTCTAGCTGTTATCTTTCAGCCTGCACATGTAACTTCTGATTCTGAATTCCCACTGCCAGATGACGAAAAATCGTTAGAAAATAACTGGGCTATACACCAATTACTAACTACTAAAAATTTCGCACAAGACAATTTCTTATTCAGTTGGTTCGTTGGTGGCTTAAATCAACAGATTGAACACCACCTTTTCCCTACTATTTGTCACGTTCACTACCGTAATATTGGTAAAATTGTAAAAGCAACCGCTGAAGAGTATGATTTACCATATTATCAAGCTAAAACCTTTACTGGCGCGCTAGTTGAACACTTTACTCTACTTCGTAAGCTAGGTAATAAAAACTATATGGGCGAAGTTAAATTAGAACCCGTACTCGTAGATCAAGAATTAGCTTCTTAAGCTAATTTTATAAAGGATTTTTAGATAGTCGTCTCACGTTTTGAGGCGACTTTTTTTATTCATCACTTTAAACATTGATTTTCTGGTAATCAGCACAGAGTGCATTCAAAATTCTGTGCAGATAAAAATCAAACCAAAATCAATTAAGTAAATTCTAAATTGCATACTGTATTTCAAATGCTCACCGCAAAGTCGCAAAATACACTAAGAAACGCAGAGTTAATCAAAACTAAATGACGGTTAACATGCTATAAGTTTGATTTCTTTCAACTTCTGAAAAATTGCACCCGCAAGAAACTTTATAATTCCAATTAATGCTGGTTTGGTATTCTCTAATACGCTCGAATACCTAATAAATACTGCTCTTTTAATGGCCTATTGTTTTACTTTCATTATGTTCTCAACTGCGCTCGAACACAGTATTAATCTATATGATTAAATTTTATCTTTAAAAAGAAATTATATAAGGACTGACGTTTTTCATGAAAGTTTTAAAAATGCTAGTAAGTACTCTAGCCCCACCCAAGTACCTATTGGACTAAATATCCTAATTGATTCAAGCTCCAACGCAGCAAGGCAGAATTTGAGTTTATTTTAATGGTAAAAACAAAATCAATAAATGTTATACAAAATTCAAATTCGCTAACTCAAAACAATACACATAATTCAGAGAATTCTTCGTATTTTTGCACACATTTTTACCTAATTTTATGCAGGAACTTCCTAAAATTTATCAAGCTTCGGCTATTGAAGATGCCATTTATAAAACATGGTTGGATAATAAATGTTTCGCTAGCACTCCAGATTCTAGAGAAGCATTTTCTATTGTAATTCCACCACCAAACGTTACCGGCGTTTTACACATGGGCCACATGTTGAATAATACTATTCAAGATGTTCTTGTTCGCCGTGCACGTATGCTTGGTAAAAACGCAGTTTGGGTTCCAGGTACCGACCACGCTTCTATTGCGACCGAAGCTAAAGTGGTAAAAATGTTACGCGACCAAGGCATTAAAAAATCTGAAATTGGCCGCGAAGAATTCCTTAAATATGCTTTCGAATGGAAAGACAAATACGGAGGAATTATCTTAGACCAATTAAAAAAATTAGGTGCTTCGTGTGATTGGGATCGTACTCGATTCACGATGGACCCAACCTATTACAATGCTGTAATTAAAACCTTCGTTGATTTTTACGAAAAAGGTTATATCTACCGGGGCTTAAGAATGATTAACTGGGACGTGGAAGCTAAAACGGCCCTTTCTAATGAAGAAGTTATTTACAGCGAAACTGGTGAAAAATCTTTCCTTTACCACGTTAAATACTTTATCGAAGGTTCTGATCAATATATTACCATTGCTACTCAACGCCCTGAAACTATTGCTGGCGACGTAGCTGTAGCCGTAAATCCTAAAGATGAACGCTACAAACATCTAATTGGTAAAAATGTTATCGTTCCTTTCGTTAATCGTGCAATTCCTGTAATTGCCGACGATTATGTGGATCTTGAATTCGGTACGGGTTGCTTAAAAGTAACTCCTGCTCATGATGTTAACGACTATGAAATTGGTCAACGACACAACTTACCTGTAATAGATACCATCAACCTTGATGGTACTATGAACGAAAAAGCAGAATTAGACTGGTTAATTGGTCTAGATCGCTTCGAAGCTCGTAAAGTGTTTGTAAAAAAACTAGAAGAAGCTGGTCTGCTTATCGAAAAGCAAGACTATATGGCTCGTATAGGTCGTTCAGAAAGAACAAACTCTGTAGTAGAACCTAAATTATCGTTACAATGGTTCATCCGCATGAAAGATGTTTCGGCTAGAGCCCTTGCTGCAGTTGAAAATGACGAGGTGGTTCTTCACCCTTCTAAATTTAAAAACACCTATCGCCACTGGATGGAAAACGTAAAAGATTGGTGTATTAGTCGCCAACTTTGGTGGGGACACCGTATTCCTGCTTGGTATTACGGCGAAGGTGAAAACGATTTCGTAGTTGCATTAAACGAAACTGAAGCACTTGAAAAAGCTCGTATTGCAACAGGTAACGCAAATTTAAGTCTTGCCGATTTAAAACAAGACGAAGATGTACTTGATACTTGGGCTAGCTCTTGGTTATGGCCTATCGCTGTATTTGATGGATTAGAAAACTATCAAATTGGAGATGGTAAAATTAAAGATGTTCCTGCTGAACTTAAATACTATTATCCTACCGATGTATTAGTTACAGCACCAGAAATCTTATTCTTCTGGGTAGCTCGTATGATTATCGCTGGATACGAATATATGGATGCGCCACCGTTTAAAGATGTATACCTTACAGGTATAGTACGCGATAAACAAGGTCGCAAAATGAGTAAGTCTTTAGGAAACTCTCCAGACCCGCTCGACCTTATCGAAAAATATGGCGCTGACGGTGTGCGTGTGGGTATGTTATTAAGCTCGCCTGCTGGTAACGACTTATTATTCGATGAGTCTTTATGCGAACAAGGACGTAACTTTACTAATAAAATTTGGAACTCATTCCGCTTAATTAAAGGTTGGCAAGTTACTGATGTGGCACCTACCTCTGAAGCTTTAGCTGCGGTTAATTGGTTCAATCAAAAATTGAACAAAGAAGTTGCTAACTTAAACGATTTATACAATCAATTCCGTATCAACGAAGCTTTAATGGCTTCTTATAAATTGGTTTGGGACGATTTCTGTAGTACTTACTTAGAAATTATCAAACCTAAAGACGGACAAATTTCAGCTGAAATTTATAACGCTACTATTGAAATCTTCGAAAAACTTCTAAAAATCATGCATCCATTTGTTCCTTTCATTACTGAGGAACTATGGAAACATATTGCAGAAAGAGGCGAAAAAGACTTCATCATGTTTGCTGCTTGGCCTGAAACTGCTGATGTTGATCAGAAATTATTAGCTGATTTTGATTTGTGTTTAGAAACTATTACTTCGCTTCGTAATTTCAGAAACGAAAAGGGAATTTCTATGCGTGAATCGATGGAATTATCTTCTACTAGCGAATTCCCTTTCACTGATGTAATTTCTAAATTAGCGAATGTAAGTGCTATTAAATTGGTAGATGCTAAACCAGAATCTACTTTAGCAATTCGTGTTGGAACTAAAGAATTGTTTGCCCCAATTGGTCAAGGAATTAATATTGAAGCTGAAATTAAAAAGCTGGAAGAAGAATTAGCTTATACTCAAGGCTTTTTACAAAGTGTTGCCAAGAAATTAAGTAACGAAAAATTCGTTCAGAATGCAAAACCTGAAGTTGTAGAAGCAGAACGCAAAAAACAAAGTGATGCTGAAGCAAGAATTAAGATTATAGAAGAACAATTGAAATCTCTTGGAAAATAGGACTTCACACAAATGACATAACACAAAAAATGCCGAGTTTTTAGCTCGGCATTTTTTATTTCAATACATTTAAACTTCTATTTAACTTGAACTAAATAACTAGAAAAAAGTTTATCATCGGTAGTAACCAAAAACTGAGAATCATTCACATTACATAATCTGAATTTCTTTGTACTATTTCCCGATATTTTTCCTTCTAAATACACCTTATCTCCTTCTTGATACACTTTAGTGAACTCTCCCGTTTTACTTTCAGGAGTTTGTACTTGATACCCTTCATCGCCATATTTAATGGTATATTTTTCGACAAGAGTAAATTTAGTTTTTGCAGCTAAATGTTTTTGCATTAATGAAACATCTGGGGTAAAAGAGGCATAAGCTTCCCACTCACCATTTAAATTAAAGAAAATGATATCACCACCCATCATCGCACAAGTCATTTTCTTTTTAGCTATGCCTTTATTAGTCCACAGAACTGGCATTTTGCCTAAGAAAATGGCATTTTTCGTATACAAAGTATCAGGGTGATAAACATCTCTAACTTTAGCATAATCATGAGGTCTTCGAACCAAGGTTTTATGGTTAGAAGAAGCATCAACTTGCGCAAAAGAAGTAAGACTAAGGGCGAACAGTATAAATGAAAAAATTGAATTACGCATAGATACGAATATACAATTTTTACCAATTATCGTCCATAAAATCGCCCATAATAGTTGTTTCAACAGCAGAGATACAAAGTACAGGAATTTCTTCTTTATTATAGATTACCTTTTGCTCTGGTTCGGTTACCATTTCAATAAATCCACGATCTTTTGAAGCCACAATCATAATTAAGTCTACATCATTAGCCGCTGCATACTTGGTCATATCGTGATAATATTTTGACCCTTTAGATTGAATCGCCATGGTATAAGGTACACCTTTTTTCTCAAGGTATTGTTGAGCAAAAGTTTTATTTCGAGCAATTTCATTTTTAATGAATGGATCTTCTTCATAATCTTCAAATAAAACTAATTCAGACCCCATTACTTGATGGAAAATAACCGCGTGTGGTAGAAGTCGGCGACATTGCTCCGCATTAGTTAATTCCATTAATATACGTTTATATCCTTCTTTCTTTGCTCCCTTATTTTGAACAATTAAAACAGGAACTGGAGAAGAATCAACAATACGCAAAGCCCAAGATCCAAGTAAACGTTCACCTAAACTTTGAATACCGTGAGTTCCCATAACTAAGAACTTAGCTTTATATTCAGCAGTTGTATTACCAATAGCAGTAAAGATTTCGCCTTCAGGCATAGCAATATGGCAAGTAACTCCATAAATTTTCTTTACTTTTTCAGCTTGGTCGGTAAGAATTTGACGAACATACTCTGGGGTTTGACGAGCTTCTTCTAATTTACTTTTTGTGTCTTTATTCAACACGTGAATTATTAAAAGTTCGCTATTGTCTTTTTGAGCAATTATAGCTGCATGCTCAATAGCGATAAAACTTTCATGCGAAAAATCATTCGCAACGGCAATCATATTGTTGTAATTTTCCATAAGTAATTCTACTTCGATTTGTTTGATATTCAAATATAAGGAAAACTACGGTGGGAAAAAATGATAAATGTCAATATAATTTAAAATAAATAACCGCAATTGTAGGAGTACAAAAACAAAAAAAGAGAGCCCTTTGAGAACTCTCTTTTCGTGCGGGTGGAGGGACTCGAACCCCCATGCCTCGCAGCGCCAGATCCTAAGTCTGGTATGTCTACCAATTTCACCACACCCGCGTGCTTTTTAAAATTGTGGGTGCAAAGATTAGCTTTTTTTTCGAATATGCAAAATATCTCATGCATTTTATCAAAAAAATCCAACTCGTATACTTCTTTAAACATCCCACTTCCCTACATTTTCATTCATACAGAATTAAGTAAGTCACCCTCGCCATTTTTCAACCCACTAAAAAACAAACCCTTACAAGCAACTTGTTAATATGAACCTAAATTTCCGTAAGACCATATTATTTATTTCAAAAATCCACTCTTTCATGTATCTTTGCACCCGTTTTAAACATGAAAAAGCTATAAAGCATGAATATTGCACAGGAAAAAATAAACGATTTGCACAGCAAAATTAAAATCAACATTGCACCAGAAGATTATAATGGAAAAGTTGAAGAACAATTAAAAAAGCTGCGTAAAAATGTAAACATGCCAGGTTTCCGTCAAGGAAATGTTCCTACTGGTTTAGTTAAGAAAATGTACGGTAAATCTGCTATTGCCGACGAAGTTGGTAAAATCGCAGTTAACCAATTATATAACTTCATTCAAGAAAACAAAATTGAATTCTTAGGCGATCCTATCTTAGCTGAAGATAGTCCAGCTTTAGACTTCGACTTTGGAAAAGAATACGAAGTAATCTACGAAGTTGGTGTTATGCCATCTGTAGAACTTACTATTCCAAAAGAAGCTTTCAAACATTATGAAATCACTATCGATGATGAAACTTTAAATGAAAACATCGAAGGTCAACGTCGCCGTTTAGGTAAAAACGTTGAAGCTGACGTTGTAGAAGATGGTGATATGATTATGGGTGAGTACATCGAAGTTGATGCAAACGGTAACCCAATAGAAGGTGGTTTCACTAAGAAAACTTATATTTTCCATACTCGTATCGAAAACGAAGCAGCTAAGAAAGCATTCATCGGCGCTAAAAGTGGCGATGTAGTTAAAGTTAAGCCTCTTGATGCTTATAAAGACGAAGCTTCTGCTGAAATCTATTTAGGTCTTAAAAAAGAAGAATTAGCTGAGAAAAATGCCTCTTTAGTTTTCAAAGTTGAAAAAGCTAACCGTATGGAATTAGCTGAAATGAACCAAGAGTTTTTCGATAACTTATTTGGTCCAGGTAAAATCAACTCAGAAGAAGAATTCAAAAATGAATTAAGAAACATCTTACAAAAAGATGCTCAAGTTGAAGCTGATTTCCGTTTATTAAACGATATCCGTGCTAAAATCCTTGAAATACATAAATTCGACATTCCAGCTGATTTCTTAAAACGTTGGATGTTAATTAAAGAAGAAGGTAAAAAGACTTTAGAGCAAATAGAAGAAGAGTTTGCAAACTCTATCGATGTAATTCGTTGGGAAGTTATCCGCAAAAAAATCAGCGATGAAAATGGTTATAAAATTACAGAAGAAGAGATTAATAACCGCGCTGAAGCTATGGTAAAAAGCCGCTTAGCTGAAATGGGTATGCCATTAGACGATGCAGAAAGAATTCAAGCTATCGTTGCTAATGTACTTCAAAACAGACAAGAATATGAGCGCATTGCAGCTTCTTTAGCTGAAGAAAAAGTTCTTAATCACCTCAAAGGTTTAGTAAAAACTAAATCAGAAAAGATTGATTACAAATCATTTTTCAAATTAGAGAATAACGCATAAAACATAGAAGCCCCGATTAAATCGGGGTTTTTTATTGCTATTAACTTGCTTTAATAGGAATTTAACGCTCCAAACTGGATAGGAAGATGAATTTTTGGAAATACATTATTATCTTCACTCCATAAATAAAACTTTAAATTTATGTTTCCTCAAGACGAATTCAAAAAATATGCCGTAAAGCATCACGGATTCAACAGTATGCACATTGAAAAATACATGTCGCAAGTGAGCGATATGACCCGTACTGTTATTGAAGAACGCCCAATGCCTTTCCGTGAGGTTGATGTGTTTTCGAGATTAATGATGGATCGTATTATTTTCTTAGGTACTCCAATCGACGATTATATTTCGAATATAATTCAAGCTCAATTACTATTCTTAGAAAGTGCTGATGCGAATAAAGATATCCAAATCTACATGAACTCTCCAGGTGGTTCTGTTTATGCTGGACTTGGAATTTACGACACTATGCAATACATCAATTGCGATGTTAGTACTATTTGTGTTGGTTTAGCAGCAAGTATGGGCGCCGTGTTACTTTGTGCTGGCGAAAAAGGAAAGCGTTCTGCTCTCCCACACTCTCGTATCATGATTCACCAACCTCTTGGTGGTGCTCAAGGTCAAGCTTCTGATATCGAAATTACTGCACGCGAAATTCAAAAGTTAAAACAAGAACTTTATGAAATTATCGCTCACCATACCGGTAAAGACTACGATACCGTTTGGAAAGATAGTGATCGCGATTATTGGATGAAAGCTCCTGAAGCTAAAGAATACGGCATGATAGATGAAGTTCTAGAACGTAAACCTTCAAAATAATTTTCGAGCCGCTTCCTAAAAAAAGCGGCTTTTTTTATCATTAAAAAAGATATTAATCTCCTAAATATGGCTAATATCTTACCTTTGCAATCGCTTTAATAAAATTCAATTATGTCTAAGAAGAAAACTTCAAATAATGAGCATTGTTCGTTTTGTGGCCGCCCTGATTCTGAAGCAGGTA
This sequence comes from Bacteroidia bacterium, assembly GCA_036562365.1. Taxonomy (GTDB): domain Bacteria; phylum Bacteroidota; class Bacteroidia; order CAIKAF01; family CAIKAF01; genus JACVCJ01. The sequence continues at coordinate 32,085 of DATCKI010000289.1, forward strand.
TGCTACTAAGTGGTATGAATGCATTTATTTGTGACCAATGTGTAATGCAAGCCAATACCATGGTGCGCGACATGATGGGTATTCCCCCAGTTAATAGCATGGGAGAAAATAAAGAACTCATCCTTAAAACTCCTAAAGAAATTACTGCCTTCTTAGATCAATATATCATCGGACAAGACGATGCTAAAAAATCTCTTGCTGTTGCCGTTTATAACCATTATAAACGCCTTCAAGCTAAGCCTAAAACCAAAGAAGATGACGTTGAAATTGAAAAGTCTAACATGATCATCGTTGGTGAAACAGGTACAGGTAAAACTTTATTGGCTCGTACTATAGCTAAAACTCTTAATGTTCCCTTCTGCATTGCTGATGCTACTGTACTTACAGAAGCTGGTTATGTAGGTGAAGACGTAGAAACTATTCTTACTCGACTTTTACAAGCCGCCGATTATAACGTAGAAGCAGCGCAAAGAGGTATCGTTTTTATCGATGAAATTGATAAAATCTCTCGTAAAAGCGATAACCCATCTATCACTCGCGACGTTAGTGGCGAAGGTGTACAACAAGGCTTATTAAAACTTCTTGAAGGTTCCGTTGTTGGTGTGCCCCCTCAAGGTGGCCGTAAACATCCTGATCAAAAACTCATTCAAATTGAAACTAAAAATATCCTTTTTATTTGTGGTGGAGCTTTTGAAGGAATCGACAGAATTATTGCAAATCGTATAAATAACCAAAAATTAGGTTTCAAAACTAAATCTCAACGTGAGGTTATTGATTTCACCAATCTTCTTAAATACGTTTCTGCAACCGACTTACGTCAATTTGGATTAATTCCTGAATTACTTGGTCGTTTGCCAATTATTACTCACTTAAATCCTCTTACACCAGAAACCTTAAAACGTATATTGACCGAACCTAAAAACGCTTTAGTTCGCCAATATCAACGTTTATTCGAAATTGATGGTATAAAACTTACTTTCGATGAAGAAGTTTATGACTTTATTGTTGAAAAAGCAATTGAGCTTAAATTAGGTGCACGTGGGTTACGTGGTATATGCGAGCGTATTATGACAGACGCTATGTACCAAGCTACTGATCATGGTAAAAAGCTACATATAGACCTAGCTTACGCCGTAGAAAAATATAATAGTCGCAATAACTAGTATTTATAACCAGATATTTTTGCAACCCATCTTATAGGAGATAAATCGTGTCCTTTTTCTAGATCGTTTTTCTCCTCCGAGATGGCATTGTGTAATTTCTGCAAATTAGCTTCGCTCGGATTCTCTTTCCACTTAATTGCATGCTTTAATACGTAAGCAGCATAATGGTAATTCTTAGACGCATTATTGGCTTTAATTAAACGATTAAAATTATCTAAATCGTTTTGGGCAGAGACTAAATTGCCTTCCCCTATCAAGCAGCAAATAAAGAGTACTTTTAGATAAAAATAATCAGATGATTTGTCTTCTAATTTAGCATCGCGCATTACCGAACGAGCCTTCCTATAATTCTCCATATTCAAGAGTACCATAG
>DATCKI010000290.1:0-2188 GCA_036562365.1 Bacteroidia bacterium
ACCGTTAGATAAAAATAATGACTAGGAGCTTGAAATATAAAATTGGAGGCTTAACTTTGCCAAAGTTTTAAAACTTTGGCAAAGTTAAGCCTCCAATTTTATATTTCAAGCTCCTAGTCATTATTTTTATCTAACGGTCAAAACTTGCAAGCCTCTCGAGCATCATGGGGGAAGGTTACCTTGTACTATTTAACTTGCATAATAAAACCTTCGCTATGAATATTTCTAATTTCAATTCGAGGGTCTTCAGCCAAATATTTTCTCAACTTGGTAATATACACATCCATACTACGACCAGTAAAATAGTCGTCATTTTTCCAAATTTCTTTTAACGCTTTAGAGCGTGGCATAACTTTTCCTTCGTACTGGCATAGCATTTCTAACAAATCACCTTCTTTAGGCGAGAGAGTTTGCAAGCTTCCATTTTTGTGAGTTAATTCACGCACATCAGAACGATAAGTAAAATCTCCGATGGTGTAAACTTCTTTCTTTTCAGGGGAAGCATCAGTACCTCTTTTAAGTATAGCTTGAATTTTAAGAAGTAAAATTTCAGAATCGAACGGTTTAGTAATATAATCGTCGGCACCAATTTTATAACCTTTCACCATATCTTCTTTAAGCGTTTTAGCTGTTAAGAAAATAATAGGCATAGTTGGATTAACGGCCTTAATTTCTTCGGCTAAAGTGAAACCATCTTTTAATGGCATCATCACATCTAAAATACATAAATCAAAATTCCCAGCTACAAAAGTTTTCCACCCCTCGTCCCCATTTTTACATAGAGTGATGTCGAAATCATGCATCGATAAAAAATCGCGCAATAAAGGGCCAAACCCAGCATCATCCTCCACTAATAAAATTTTCTCGCTCATACTTTTTTATTTTGATAAGGTAATTTTATAATCATTTGAGTTCCTTTCTTCATAATACTACTAGCTGTAATAGATCCACCATGTAATTCAATAATAGATCTCACATAAAATAGTCCTAATCCAAATCCTTTTACATTATGAATATCTCCTTCAGAAACTCGCAAAAATTTATCGAATATAGTTGAAATTTTCTCTTTAGAGATTCCTATTCCATTATCCTTCACTATAATTTGAACTATATTTTGGTTAGGCATCTTATCTAAACTAACCTCTATAATAGGTTCATTCACATTATATTTAATAGCATTTTCGAATAAATTCGCAAATACATTCGAAAAATGAGTATAATCTACATGAACATAAGGTTCAAGTCCATTAAAATTATTGATAAAGCTAACGTTTTTATCGGAATGACTAAACTGAGTTCTCTCTTCAGCAAATAGAATAATTTCTGTCAATGGCAATAATTCCCGTTTAAGTTCAAGTCGGCCAGAATCTAATACTGCACTTTGTAAAACCGATTCCACATGTCGGTTCATACGTTTGTTTTCGTCTTTAATAATCTGGCTATACTTTCGAACAAGGTCGGGTTGATTTATAATACGTTCATTGACTATAGAATCAGCAGCTAAAGAGATAGACGCAATAGGTGTTTTAAATTCGTGCGTCATATTATTTATAAAGTCCGTTTTCATTTGCGACAATTGTTTTTGCCACAATAATCTTCGAAGTGTTGAGAGATAAATGTAAACGATAACCGAACATAAAATTAAGAAAGTTATTACGAAAGGTAAAGTTTGGGTTAAGAGTAAACGAGTTTTACCAGGAAAGTGTACAATTAGAAATTGAGGTGGTGAGAATACACTACCTTCGAATATTAAAGCTTCGTAAGTTGCTTCATTTTTAAGAGGCTTATCAAAAGTTCCTCTTAAGGTATCAACTTTATTAAGTCCTGGGGTAAAAACCATAGCTTCGTAATGTTGAGGCAAACCATACAATTTTAAAGATCGAGATAAAATTGAATCGGCCTTATATAAGTGTAATGAGCTTTTTTTAGAGAGAATGCTATTCATTTTCCCGAAAATATTCGAGAAAAACTCTCCAGGCAAATAAGATATCCCTTGTTTTTCTAAAGAATCTACCACTGTTTTAGTCGTAATAGTTTCGAAAACACTACCATCTGGTAAAGTATCCTTTTTAAATATGCTACTTTTGGTTTCTGGGGTCACGAACGGACGAACAGCTTCGGGAGTGAATAATTCTTCTACCGCGTTTTGCTTAATATCATTGGTGGCATGCAATAAAGCGGTCTTAAC